>CAKSPR010000079.1 GCA_934486455.1 uncultured Eubacteriales bacterium | reverse complement strand
GAGAAAAACAGCAAAAGCAACGAAAGCACAAAGGCCACCTCTGCCTTATAGGCAAAACCGACCCTGCCGCCGCTGTTTTTTCTTTTGGTCTGACCCTTTTTGGCCGACTTTTTTGCTTTTGCCATTTTAATACCTCTTTGTTTAAATTATTTTTTAAGATGTGTTTTATCGGTCTTTTTTTGAAATCCTTAAAGGGCGGCAGACCTTTCCCCGCCCCGCAATTGATAAAACAAGCGCCGCTCGCCGTGCGTTTCTGTTTAAAAATCTTTTATAAGCCCGTTAATGCTTCCGCTGAACGATGCCTGCGGCTTTCTTGGCGCATATTTAAATCGGTCATCAGGCGATATATCCCACGCCTAAAATCCCCAGCACAAGGGTCAGCGCGCCCAGCACCAGACAATAATATCCAAAGAACTTATATCTGTCGGTTTTGATGAGCCACTGTATAAGCTTAATGGCGGCAATGCCCGAAATAAGAGCGGCGACAATGCCCGCAATAAGCGGAGCCATATCCACGTTAATACCGCCCTCGACGGCGGCCTTGCCCTCGCTCAGCGCCGAGGCAATGATAACGGGAATGCTCATTATAAAGGAATATTCCACCATATACTCGCGGCTGAGTCCGCAAAGCAGTCCGGCGCAAACGGTCGAGCCCGAGCGGGAAATTCCCGAAATTGTGGCGACGCACTGGGCACCGCCGATTATAAGGGCGTCCTTGACCTTGGCGCCGTTTCTTGCTTTTTTGTATGTAGCCGTGACCTTAAAGGTCAAAACAAGGAAAATGCCGGTTATGATAAAGGCAAATCCGAGAGGCACGATGCTTTTTGAATTGTTGATGGCCTCGGCTCCGTCTTTAAGGGAATATCCGCCGAATACGGGCAGCACCATAAACACAAGAAGGGCGGTGGAAATGATGATCATAACCATCATTCTGCGATAGCGGTTCATTTCCTTAAAGCTGAATTTGCCGATGCAAATGTCCCTTATCGACAGGCAAAATTCCTTTATAAGCTTTAAAATGACCTTGTAGTATACGATAAAAACCGCCGCAAGGGTGCCCACATGCATCATAACGGTTATAAAAAGATTGCTGTCCGCCTCAAGGCCGAAAAGGTGCTGGAAAAGGCTTAAATGGCCGCTGCTCGATATGGGCAGAAATTCCGCCAGGCCCTGCACGATTCCTAAAAACAGTCCCTGTAAAAATGTCATTATGAAGTCTCCTTTTCAATAAGTCGGTAGAGACAGGCCACCGCGTCTTTAAGACTGCCCATCTCGTCTATAAGTCCCTCTTTGACCGCCTGTTTTCCGTCGAGCATGGAGCCCACATCGGTCACAAGCTGGTCGTTTGCCGTCATAAGCTCTGTAAACCGCTTTTTTGAAATGCGCGAGTTTCTTATGACAAATTCGGTTATTCTGTCCTGCATTTTAAGAAAAACATCAAAGCTTTCCCTAACTCCCAAAACAAGGCCGTTCATTCTGACCGGATGCACCGTCATGGTGGCGGTGGGAACGATAAAGGAACGGTCGGCCGAAACGGCCAGGGGCACGCCGATGGAGTGTCCCCCGCCGAGCACGAGCGAAACGGTGGGCTTTTTCATGCCCGAAATAAGCTCGGCAATGGCAAGACCTGCCTCAACATCTCCCCCCACCGTGTTTAAAATTATGAGCAGTCCCTTT
>CAKSPR010000078.1 GCA_934486455.1 uncultured Eubacteriales bacterium | reverse complement strand
TAAACCCCCCGACCGTCTATCGTACCGAAGCCGCATACCGCCTCGGCAAGGCCGTCTCTGTTTTTTTCGAAGGCTTCGATTTCCACAAAGCTTTGCTCGTCCAAAAGCTCGAAAATGCGTTTTTTCGCAACCCCTCGGTCGCTTGCCCTTTCAAGCCTCGAAGTGATTTTATCAGTACTCATATTCTTTCCTCCACTTAAGGGGCGGAAAAATCCGCCGTCGGCTGATTTATGATTTAATGCTGTGTTAAGCAATCGGCGGTTAAGCACCGACTGCGTAATTTTTTTTGATAATTTTATAATCGGTTTAAAGTGCGTCCTGCCGTCTGACGGCGTTTTACCGCGTCCCGCGTCATTGTTATGCGCAAATTTTTGCGGTCAGGCCTTTGTGCCGCCGCTTTTGGCTTTGGAAAGGGTTATAAGATCCCTTATTTCCTGCTTTTCCAGCAGTCTCCACTTGCCCACGGGCAGTCTGCCCAGTCTCAGGTTTCCGACGGCCACTCTCTTGAGCCGAGCCACCTCAAGACCCACCGATTCGCACATTCTTCTTATCTGGCGGTTGCGGCCTTCGTTCAGCTCAAATTCAAGCACCACTCGCTTTTCGTCGTCCACAAGGGGAACGATGCTGCACCTTGCGGTTTTTTTGCCGTCGATAACAATTCCGTTCGACATTTCAAGAAGCTGTTCGTCCGAAACGGGCGGGCGTACCGTCACCCGATAAATCTTCGGAACATGCCCCGACGGATGGGTCATAAGGTTGATAAACTCTCCGTCGTTTGAAAAAAGGAGAAGTCCCTCGCTGTCCTTGTCGAGCCTTCCCGCGGGAAGCACCCGCTCGGGGGCGTCGTCCACAAGGTCGGCAACGCATTTTCTCGAAAGTTCGTCGTTCATTGTGGTCACATATCCGCGGGGCTTGTTGAGCATGATATATACCCGCTCGTTTTGCCCGTGAACCACCTTTTTCCCGCCGACGGTGACAATGTCTCCGTGAATTCTGACCTTATCGCCGAGATGGGCGGGATGTCCGTTAACCTTTACCTTTCCCCGCTCGATAAGCTCCTCGGCCTTACGGCGGGAACAATACCCGCATTCCGAAAGGTATTTTTGAAGTCTTATGGGTTCGTTTTTCATATTGCTCTCACTTTACTGTTTTTACTTGGAAGTTATGTTTTGCTCCCATGTGGTATCCTCGGCCGTTTGGGTCATGGTTAAGATGTACCATTTGCCCTCGACCTTTACGCACACAAATGTGACCTTTTGGGTATTCTCGTCAAGGCTGCCCTTGGTAGTGACATCGCCCTTGACAAGAGTGACGGCGCTGATATTATATTCACTCATATCCTGTCCGTTATACTTTCCGTCCTCAAAGGTCTGTTCCTCGGAGGTAAGGGAGCTTTCATCAAGACTTACTGTTATATTATCGCCGAAATCGGGATTCTGCTCGCCGGCCTTTAAGGAGTCGAACATTCCCTGCATAAGAGCGTCTCCCCCGCCGGCCTGCTCGGCATGCTCCTTTATTCCGTCCGTAAGGGGGGGAGCTACGCTGTCGCAGAGCATGTTAAAATCACGATCGTTAACGGCCGAAATGTATTTAATGGCCGCGCCCTCGGCCGTTGAGGTGACGCGGTTGGTTATCCTCGGAAGCACCTTCCAAACAAACAGGGTTATAAGCAGGGCAAGCACCACCGAAAGAATCGCAATAAAAACCCACAGTCCCCGTCTCTGACC
>CAKSPR010000077.1 GCA_934486455.1 uncultured Eubacteriales bacterium | reverse complement strand
CCTTTAGGGGTGTGGCCTGTAAAATGCCCTTCTAGGGCTTATTCAAGCCTCCGGCTTTGCCGGAGGTTGTGACTTTTCGGCGATGCGGTGGCTCAGGGAGCGAAAAACGGCGCCGCCCTTTGCACATCGGTAATAATTCCGTCGGTCTTTCCCTTTATGTGCATTTGTCTGCTTTTGTCGGAAAGCGGGGGAGACCGCCTTTTTTCAAAACTGCTTCCCCGTGTTTCAAAGCTGCTTTTCGGCAGGCTTTGCGGCTATTCATATATATTCTTTTTTTCCCTCCTCGGGGGCTATCCCGCCGCCGCCGCAATGCTGAGCCCGCTATTAAAACAGCAAAAAATCTCTTTGCAGATTTCACGCCGTCTGCTTCTTTTCTGCTTTTGTCCCACCCCCGCCTTTTGTATAACCGCCGTGGGCATGGGTATGTACCGAAGCGAGAGTATCGGCCTCGTGCTTTATGCCTCCTGTGTTATTTCAGCTCTTGCTTCGGGAATGGCCGTTTGCCGGATAAAAAAGCCGGTCGTAAATTCCGCACTCCCGGTTTTTAAAAAACCCGACCCTTCGGCTCTCTTTGTATCGTCAATAGAAAACGCCTCAAAAAGCTGTCTGACCGTATGCGCCACGGTAATTTTCACCTGCTCACTTCTTGCCCTTTTAAAGGAGCTTATAAAATACCCCGTAATTACCCAAATTCTCACCTGCCTTTTCGAGACCGCGTCGGCCGTGGATTTTTCCTCAAAAAATCTTCCCGTTTTTGCCACGGCAGCCGTTCTTTCCTTCGGCGGGGTGTCGACATTTTTCCAAACCGCCGCCCTTTCCGGCCGCGCCTTTCCGAAGGCTTGGATTTTTTTGCTCCTGCGTTTTTCAACGGCTGCACTTTCGGCGGGAATTTGCAAGGGACTGATGTCTGTTTTTAAAATATCCGTCCCCGTAATTTCGGTAAACGGCGGGGGAGAGTTTGCCGCCGATGCTTCCTGCTCGCCACTTCCCGCCGTTTTGCTCGTGCTTTGCTCGGTTTTTCTCGTTTTTTGCTCATATTTTCCGCAAAAGAGCGATTTTTGGTGACGCATATTATATTCTTATTTAAAAAACTGTCTAACAATGCAATTCTGCACATTTTCAAAATTATGTATTGATTTTCGAAAAAGTATACAAAAACAACCTTCCATATATAAAAATTTTTTAAATAAAAAGGTCAAAACCCCTTGACTTTTTACCATGCATTTATTAAAATGTTATTAACAAGGCATGGCCTTAAATATTAAATGGAGGAATTTTCAATGAAAAAAACATTCAAAAGATCATTATCGATTCTTTTGTCTGTGCTTATGGTTTTAAGCGTTCTTTCAGCAGGAATGATTTCAACCTTGGCAGAAGATAAAGAGTTCACAATGATCGCTGTTGTTGCAATGAAGCCCGAAGAGGGCGCAGAGTACTGCACCACCCGCTTCATTTTCAATGCAACAGAAGAAGATTTGACCGCTCTTAACGGCGGCCCCGTTGATCTCAGTAGCTACGGCTACGAGGCTCAGTGGGGAATTTTACCCGCCACTTCCGAGAACCCTCACGAGAGAGTTGACGGAAACTGGGACAAAAACACTTGGGGTTATGATGAGAACGGAAACCTTTATTTCGCAACCAAGTTCCCCCTTATCGGCGGCACCACTCCTGCCGAGGAGTATGCAGCTGCCGGCAGAGGCGAGCTTGCCGGTATCGTTCGCGAGTATTCTTCTCAGACCACTCAGGACGGCACCGTTCAGGATGCTTTCCACAGAGCTATGTGCCCCGATCTTAAGGCAAACATAGTCATGGACGGAGAGGACGCTGTTCGTCAGGTTCTCACCACC
>CAKSPR010000076.1 GCA_934486455.1 uncultured Eubacteriales bacterium | reverse complement strand
GCCCACAACCGAGATCTCATATCCGTGCTTGCTGAATTTAAGGTAGATAAACATAACAATCGTGATTACCACAACGATAAGTATGTTTAAAAGATATTTCTGCCCGAAGAGGGGAGGGAGCCAGCCTGCCTCGGTCGACTGATTGATAACGCCCATAACATTGGAGCCGCTCGGTACCCACACCATTATGAAAAAGGAAACAAGCTGAATTGCAACATAGTTCATCATAAGAGTGAACAGACTTTCGTTCGTGCCCCATTTCGCCTTAAAAACGGCGGGGAGCACACCCCACAGTATGCCGGCCAAAACACTTGTTATAACCATTATAATGATGAGCAGGAAGGAGGGCATACCGTCCTTGACATAAAACATACATGCCGCCGAAGCAAGTCCGCCCACAAGCACCTGACCCTCAGCGCCGAGATTCCAGAACCGCATTTTAAAGGCGGGGGTGACGGCCAGGGAGATTATAAGGAGCATGGCGAGCTTTTGAAGCATCGCCCACAGTTTACGGCTACTTCCGAAGCTTCCGTCAAACATGCTTTCGTAAACCTTAAGAGGATTGAGCTTTGTCAGCACCACAATAACGAGAGCCGAAACGACGAGAGCCGCCACAATGGCCGCCGCACGGATAAGCCAGCCCTTCCACCAGACGATTCCCGCCCTTTTGGTGATGTGGATAAGAGGCTCTTTAACAGATTTTTCGGTCTTTTCCATTATCTATCCTCCTTTGGGTCTGCGGCCTTTCGGTCGGCTGAAGCGGCGGTGCCGTCGGTGATGTCGGTATCGGCCGTTTCTAAGCCTTCCCGATCCGCCGTTTGGCCGTCGACCGGGGTGTCTTCCGCATTATCGGTGCCGTTCGAATGGTCGTTTTTATCCTGCATATGTGAATACCTCGATTTTGTCATAAGCAGGCCGATCTCGCTCTTTGAAGTGTGTCTTCCGTCGACGATGCCTGTAACCGAGCCGCCGCCGATAACAAGAATTCGGTCGCAAAGCTCAAGCAAAACATCCAGATCCTCGCCCACGAATATAACCGCCACGCCGTTTTCCTTTTGGGCGTTTAAGAGGTTATATATGGTGTAGGATGAGTTGATGTCGAGGCCTCGGACGGGGTAGGCCGCCATAAGAACGCTGGGCGCGGCGGCGATTTCTCTTCCCACAAGCACCTTTTGAACATTTCCGCCCGAAAGACGGCGGACGGGTGTCTGAGCGCTGGGTGTAACCACCTCAAGCTGTTCGATTATTTTTTCGGCAAGGGTCTTGGGCTTTTTCCTCGAAAGGAACACGGATTTTCCCTTGTTATAGCTGCGGAGCATCATGTTGTCGATGATGTCCATGTTGCCCACAAGTCCCATGCCCAGTCTGTCCTCGGGGACAAAGGAAAGGCGCACACCGAGATTTCTAATCTGCATGGGAGTTTTATCCCTTAAATCCTCAACCTTGCCGGTTTTGGGGTCGTTATAAATTATCTCTCCCGAATCGATGTGCTGAAGGCCGGCGATGGCCTCAAGCAGCTCTCTCTGTCCGCTTCCGGCGATTCCCGCAATGCCGAGAATTTCCCCCGAATTTGCATAGAAGGAAACATCGTTAAGAAGCTTGACCCCTTCGCGGCTGATGCAGTTGATGTGACTGACCTCAAGGCGCTTTTGGGGATTTTTCGGCTCGCTTCTCTCGATATTAAGGTCGATTTTTTTGCCGACCATCATTTCGGTGAGCTGATCGTTGTTTGTTTCGCTTGTGTTGACCGTTCCGACATATTCGCCCTTTCTAAGCACCGAAACACGGTCGGAAATGGCCATTACCTCGTGGAGCTTGTGGGTAATAATGATTATGGCCTTGCCGTCCTCCTTCATGCGCTTTAAAACCGCAAAGAGCTTTTGTGTCTCCTGAGGAGTAAGAACGGCGGTAGGCTCGTCGAGTATGAGAATGTTGGCGCCCCGATATAGCACCTTTATGATTTCCACCGTCTGCTTTTCCGAAACCGACATTTCATATATTTTTTTGTTGGGGTCGATGTCGAAGCCGTATTTTTTGCTTATTTCGGCAACCTTTTTGGCGGTGTTTTTAATGTTGTATTTTTCGTCAAGTCCCAAAACGATGTTTTCGGCCGCCGTGAAAA
>CAKSPR010000075.1 GCA_934486455.1 uncultured Eubacteriales bacterium | reverse complement strand
ATCATAAGCTGTATGGGTGATGAATTTGTTTGGATATATTATCGGCTTGATTCTGTCAAATATCGCGTATTTTGCACTGCACATAACAGGCGGAAGCTCCTTCCCCGGTCCCCTTTCGGAAAAGGAGGAGAGCGAGGCTCTCGAAAAAATGAAGGAGGGCGATATGCAGGCTCGGCAAAAGCTTATCGAACACAATTTAAGGCTGGTGGCTCATCTTTCAAAAAAATATTATTCGATCTCGCGGGATCAGGATGATATAATTTCCGTCGGCACGGTGGGGCTGATAAAGGGAATCGATTCGTTTAATCCCGAAAAAAATTTTAAGCTTGTAACATATATTTCGAGATGCATAGAAAACGAGATTTTGATGAGCCTGAGAAATCGGAAAAAATCCAGCCAGGACATTTATATGAACGATCCTCTTGATTTCGACAAGAGCGGCAACGCTCTGACCCTCGTTGATATAATTGCAGAGGACGACAATATTGTTGAAAAAATCGACGACAAAATTAAAATTTCAAAGCTTAAAGAGTATATCGACAGCTGTCTTGACAAGAGGGAAAAGAAAATCATATGCGAACGCTACGGCCTTTTCGGGCAAAAGGAGCGCACCCAAAACGAGATTGCAAGGGAGCTTAACATTTCCCGTTCATATGTTTCGAGAATAGAAAAAAGAGCCCTTAAAGCACTTTACGAGCGGTATGAAAAGCTTTAGCCTTTAACAGGCGTCCGATGAAAAAAGCAAGCATGCTTAACAGGCGGAAAAGCCCTTTATCCCAGTGCTTCAACCGCCCTTCTGACGCTGTTAACGCCGATAACCTCCATTCCCTCAGGAACAGAGGTAAGGCTTTTAACATTGGACGACGGAATAATGCAGCGCTCAAATCCAAGCCTTGCGGCCTCGCTGATTCGTTCGTTTGCGCGGCTTATGCCTCTTATTTCCCCCGCAAGACCTATCTCTCCGAAGCAAATGACCTTTTCGGGAATGACCATATCTTTAAGGCTGGAAACAAGAGCCATTGCCACCGTTAAATCGGCCGCCGGCTCGTCTATTCTCAGTCCTCCGACAATGTTTACATAGGCGTCGAGATTGGAAAAGAAATATCCCGCCCGCTTTTCCAGCACCGCAAGAAGCACGTTCATACGATTATAGTCAAATCCCGTGGACATTCTCCTCGGATTGCCGAAGGAGCTTGTCGAAACAAGCGCCTGAACCTCGGCAAGAATGGGGCGCGAGCCTTCCATAACGCAGGCAACGCATGTGCCCGCCGCATTTTTCGGCCTACCCGAGAGAAGCATCAGAGACGGGTTTTCAACCTCTTTAAGCCCCTGCTCGGTCATTTCGAAAACACCTATCTCATTGGTCGAGCCGAAACGGTTTTTTACCGCCCTCAGTATGCGGTAGGACATGTTTCTCTCTCCCTCAAAGTAGAGCACGGCGTCGACAATGTGCTCAAGCACCTTGGGGCCGGCAATGGCTCCGTCCTTGTTGACATGACCGACAATGAAAAAAGGAATATCGTTTTCCTTGGCGGTGTGCATAAAGGCGTTGGTGGATTCCCTTATCTGCGGAACACTTCCGGGGGAGGAATTGAGCAGAGAGAGGTTCATTGTCTGAATGGAATCGATTATGACCGCATCGGGTTTATTGATGTTAACAAAATTGATTATGGCCTCCACATCGGTGGAGGTCATTATCATAAGCTCATCGCAGAAAACGCCCAGCCTGTCGGCTCTGAGCTTTATCTGACGGGCAGATTCCTCTCCCGATACATAAAGCACATTCAGCCCGTCGAGCTTCTGACAGATCTGAAGCATAATTGTCGACTTTCCTATTCCCGGGTCGCCCGAAATGAGCATAACCTCACCCTTGACGATTCCGCCGCCGAGCACGCGGTCAAGCTCTTTAAAGCCGGTTTTATAACGAATCTCGTTTTCAGACGATATTTCCGAAAGCCGTCTGGCGTTTGCCACGGCGCTCGACCTTGCGGCGGTCGATTTTGCCGCAGGCTCGGGCGGGAGACCCTCCGCAAGGGTGTTCCACTCGTTGCAGGAAGGGCATTGGCCGCTCCATCTTGAAGCCTTATAGCCGCAATTTTCACATATATATACCGTTTTGTTTTTTTGCGCCATTTTTGTTCTCCGTAAAAATGATGAAAAAATGAATAATCAAAGGACTAAAGAGCGATTACAGCACCCTTTTCCCGACCGAGGCCTGGAGTATCATAAGGGCGTCGACGGCGTTGACCTTGCCGTCCTTATTAACATCCGAGAC
>CAKSPR010000074.1 GCA_934486455.1 uncultured Eubacteriales bacterium | reverse complement strand
ACTCTCAGCATCACGGGCTCTCTGTAAAGGCATCATTGCCGTTATCTCCGCTTCAACGGTTTAAGTTATTAAACTATGTTTGTTATACGCCGAATTATCTGTTTTGTCAATGGGTATGCACAGAATGTTACAAACTGTTCATACTCTGCCGCGTAAGGCTCTTAATCAAGGCTTTTGCCCCGCCTTTTACTGCCGAATTCTCGGCTCTTGCCCGATTATAAACAGATCGGCCACACCCCTGCCCGCAACCGTTATAAGCTCCTCAACATTTGCCTCATCAAGAATTATTTAAAGATTATTTTTATTTTATTGATTTTCCGGAGCTATAATAGTAAAAGTATCCGACCGACCGGGCAATCGGCTTCGGGAGAACCGCGGCCGTCTGTTATCTGCCGACGGCACAGGTCGGCTGCCGTTAAGCCGATTGATTTGCAGCGTGCCGCCTAAGGACGTTAACTCAATCAGAAAAGGAGAGAAAAAACATGTGCACCGCCGCCACACTGAAAACCCGCGATTTTTACATGGGAAGAACCCTCGATTATGAATTTTCCTATGGAGAAGAAGTGACCGTTGTTCCGAGAAATTTTGTTTTTAATTTCAAAAGCGAAAAATGCGAAAGCCACTACGCCATAATAGGAATGGCTCACATTGCAAACGGATTCCCGCTCTTTTACGATGCCGCAAACGAAAAGGGGCTGTGTATGGCGGGGCTGAATTTCGTGGGAAATGCCGAGTACAATCGTCCCGTAGAGGGGGCGACAAATGTGGCGCAGTATGAATTCATACCCTTTGTGCTTTCCCGCTGCCAAAATGTCACTGAGGCAAAGGAGCTTTTGCAGAAAATCAACCTGACCAAAGAGCCTTTTTCGGAAAAGCTTCCGACGGCGCAGCTTCACTGGATGATTGCCGACAGCGACGGGGCAATCGTGGTGGAATACACCCGCCACGGCCTCGGTATTTTCGATAATCCCACAGGGGTGATGACCAATAACCCTCCCTTCCCCCGGCAGCTTTTCGGACTTAACAGATATATGTCCCTTTCTCCCTGCGAGCCCGAAAACCGCTTTTCAGAGCACCTTCCCCTTGAGCGGTACAGCCGCGGAATGGGGGCGCTGGGACTTCCGGGGGATTTGTCGTCGGGCTCAAGGTTTGCGAGAGCGGCATTTACAAGGCTTAATTCCATATCGGGCGAAAGCGAAAAGGAAAGTGTGGGGCAGTTTTTCCATATTCTCGGAACAGTAGAGCAGGTAAACGGCTGCTGCCGCCTTGAAAACGGAAAATGCGAAATGACCATATACACCTCCTGCATAAACGCCCAAAAAGGAATATATTATTTCACGACCTATAAAAACCGCAGTATCAGGGCGGTGGACATGCACCGCGAGGATCTCAACAAAAGCGAGCTTTACCGCTTTCCCATAGGCGGAGAAGAGCAAATAACCTTTTGCAACTGATTTATGCAAGGGTCAATATTCTGAAATTTAAAGTTTTGCGAAAATTTAAAACCGCCCGAGGCACAAGCGGAAAATGATATGTACACCTAATACCGGGTGTCCGGAAAACCGGGTATGTATCATAATTCCGACTGCCACCGAGCGGTTTTATTATTGATATTGGTTTTTGCTAAACCTCGGCAAATTCGACCGTGGTGCCGTGCTGCTCTATGAGCCTTACGAGATCGGCGGTCTTGATCCATACCGTCGCGGTGTTGTCGTTGGGATGAATGCCCATCATATTATCTTCAAACTGACTGTCGAGAAAGAAATGCACCCTGCTCTGCTCGTCGTTTAAAAGTCCGAAGGGTGTAACCGAGCCGGGAGTCAGCTTTAAAATGTCCATCAGATCGTCGGCCGAAGCAAAGGAAAGGGTTCTAAGTCCGTGCTTTTTGCGAAAATCCTTCAGATCCACCCGTTTTTCTCCTCTTACGGTTATGAGATAGTAGTTGCGCTTTTTGTCATCTCTGACAAAAAGATTTTTGGCGTCCCACTGAGGGTAAGGAAGCTCGACCCTGTCAAGCTCGTCCATGCTGAAAACCGCCCTGTGTTCGGTCACCTCGTAATTTATATTGTGCTCGTCAAGATATTTATAGGTTTGTTGTTTGTCCATTTGTTTCACCTCAAAGACAGACCGATTTAATATGCGAAAGGAAAACAATCGCGTATGTCAGTATAATCGCTTCCCGCGGGAAAGTCAATCCGCACCCCGCGCGATTTTTAAAAAACCACCCGATTAAATTAAAGGGCAGAGGCTCACCCGCCGCATGCCTAAACCGAAAATAAGCATTAAACAATAAAAGCATCAAAATATCGGGCAAAAAAACAGCGCCCCGAAGGACGCTGTTCTTTATTAATCGGGTTTCCGATTTACCGCGAAAGCCGGTCATCCCTTCGGGGACCGACTGTTTCGTAAGGGTAAATCGCGCACTGCGGTGTAATCAGTCCTTGTAGGGAAGCTCGGTGCGGATACCCACGACATACTGGAGAATTCCCAGAGCGTCCTGAGTGTCGATC
>CAKSPR010000073.1 GCA_934486455.1 uncultured Eubacteriales bacterium | reverse complement strand
TCGCCGACCGCTCCGAATCCGTCCATGGAGTTGCAGTCGTTAAGCCACAGCTCGCCGTTTTCAAGGTAGGGCTTAACATCTCCTCCCGAAGCCTCCCCTCCGCCGGCACATTCGGAGATGGCGTTTGCGAGGGCGGTTGCCATTGCGTCAAAGCGTCTGTCGAAAATTTCGTTGTCGCTGTTATTACTGATAAATCCAAGCTCAATAAGTGAGCCTGCAATACCCCTTTCCCAGCAGTTACGGGTTATACGAAGGCCGATGTCTCCGTCGTCGGGGTTTCCGTCGGCCTTAACTCCGCGGTTTACCCAGCCGGTCGCCGCAAGAGTCTTTTCCTGGAGGGCGGCGGCAAGCTTATATGCCTTTGAGTCGGTCGATTCCTTGAAATGATAATAGTCTTCAAGACCGGTGGCAGTTGCTCCGGCCGAGTTTCTGTGGAAGCTGACAAGATATTCGGCTCCCCACGCGGCAGCCATGGGAACGCGGTCGCCCAGGTCAACCGCCACATCGGTGGTACGGGAATATCCCACGGAAAAGCCGATTTTCTCAAGCTTCGCGCCGACCGCAAGAGTTACACGAAGGTTGTCGTCGGCCTCGTGGCGGCTGCCGTTTGTCGCTCCGGGATCACTTCCGCCGTGTCCCGCGTCAAGCCATATTTTCGGAAGACTGTCTGCGCTTGCCGAAATGCCGAGGCCGACGGGAAACAGTGCCGCCGCAAGCACTACCGAAAGCAACAACGATACCGTTTTTCTAAAAACGCGATTACTTTTCAAAAAACCACTCCTCTTACATTTTTATCTAATATATTATCACATTTTTCGGCCTATTTGTCAAGAATATTTTGATTGTTTTTTAATTTTTGGTTGTTTTTATTAAAACATTATACATACAAGAAATAATATCCAAATCGGGTTGATTTCCATTTTTAATTGCGCCGAAAAAAGACATATAAAAAACAGGAGCAATAACGCCTTGTTATCGCTCCCGTTTTTTGTTTAAGCTTTTTTGTTTTTTATTATTGTCCGTCGCGGATAACGCCTCTGAAAAACGGCCTTTTTCCGTTCCTGCCCGGTACCCCGACAGGCAGATAAATCTGCCGCCTGCCATGTAAGCTTTGCAAATCAACACTAAGTCAGTTCTTGCCCACCACGGCTTTTAATATGAGCAGGGCATCGACCGCCGTAACCACGCCGTCTCTGTTCATATCGCCCCGTTGGATCTGATCGTCTGTAAGACTGATTTTTCTTACCGAATGCTGCAAAGCCAAAAGTGCGTCGTCGGCCGTAGTATTCCCGCTGTCGTCAATATCGCCGCCGGGCAAGGGCCGGTGTCTTACCGTAACACGGATATAATCATATGCAATAAGAGTGATCTGATCGGTGGTGACCTCGGAATCGAGGGTTACGGAGGTGACATTTTTAATGTCAAAATTATCGGTTGCGGTGGAATAGTCTATCTCGGGGCTGATTTCCAGCCACCCTCCCACCGTGCCTTTGATGTTTTCAAGCCCCTTGACGCTTACCGAGCCGTTTGACGAATTCAGGCGAACGGCCTTTAAATCGTCGGGATCGACAACATATACAAGAAGCTTTACCCGCTCGGCATCGGTGAGATCCTTTGGCTCAAAGGTAAATGTAGAGCTGCAGCTTCCCTTGCCCACGGCGGCGAAATACGACTGTCCCTCGGGTGCTCCCGCATTCCAAAGCTCTCCCGAGAAGCCGCTTGATACCGACCAACCGCCAAGCTGCTCGCAATCGGTTATAAGAATGTCCTCGGTGTTTTGATAATCTTTAAGGGCGTTTTCGGCGGAAACGAGCCTGTCGAGGTTCTTAACCCTTGTCTTTTGCTCGGAAATAAGGCGGTTAAAGGCCTGCCTTGCTTCGGTTATCTGCTGTTTATGTCCTTCGGTAACATCAGACACCTCTGGCAGGGCGGCAATTTTTTCGTCCACCTTGTTTACAGCCCTTAAAAGCACCGTTTCGTCGGTCGGCTCTTTGTGAATATATCCGCATTCTCTGTTTAAAAGACCCGGAAATCCCTTGATAATGGCATCGATTTTCTCGGAAATGGGGTCATATTCTTTGTTTTCGTAGTTCTGGACTATGGACGTATCGTTGGTGATAATGTTGTTTTCCACCGTTCCGTATTCGGCCGCCGTCGGGTCGATTTTAAATTCTGCCGAGCAAAGCAGAATGTTGTCCTTAATCACATTGTTGACGGGATAGAAGAACTTATCTCCGTCGTCCCAAAGGCCCTGTACCTCGGGGAAATGCTTGACATATCGGCCGCTTAAATATTTTTTGTCGGCCTGTCGGTCAAATCCGGCGGGATTGTTTCCCCATATTATGCCTCTGGCATCCAGATCTCCCGAATAGGGGGTCTCTTCGCCGTCTCCGCAGTTAATGAGAAGATTCTTTTCAAAAATGTTGTCTCTTCCGCCGCCGAAAAGGAAGGCACGGTCGCAGTTTATAAATTTATTTCCGTATACATTAAAGGAAGAACCGCAGTCGTCCTGATAAACAGCGCTGCAATATCCGCTTGTGGCATTTTCGGGGCGTTTAATATCTTGAAAGAGATTATATCTTATGATGTTTCCGCGGTTGAAATAGCTTCGACCGGAATATATGGCGCCGGCATCGGAGGTTTCATAGCACACTTCATCAAAACAGTTGTTTTCAACCGTATGGTTGCACCCTTCGAGATAAACGGCAAGGTGGGGGGAGTTTGCAAACTGATTGTAACAGATCCTGCCACCCACACCGTAAAGGGACACCGCGGGAGAATATGTGCGGTTCATAAGTGCCCAATCCGAGAATTCCGTACCGTAAACCACATTCCCCGACGGGGTCATTGTTTCGATGTCTCCGCCGCTCATGGAAAGGCCTCCCGAGCCGAGAATGCGAAAAAGCGCATCAATAACATTATTGTTATTACCTTCGATGACCACCGCCGTACCGTACTGAATATCCGTAAATCCGCAGGAATCGAGGGTAAGGCCGTTTGTTTGAGCATTTATGGCAGAGCCGTTGTTGACGCCGGAAAAAATTGTTCCGAAAAAGGTTATGTTGTCTCCCGTAATTTCCACAAGGTTTCCGTTATAGCTGTTTATAAAAAGCTCTGAATCCGCAGGAGTTTCATCATCATCGAGAGCAAAGTAAAGGGTTCTGTCCTTATCGAGGGCATAACTGAAGGAATCTGTGACCT
>CAKSPR010000072.1 GCA_934486455.1 uncultured Eubacteriales bacterium | reverse complement strand
GCTCATCCTTCTGCATTTCTTTAAGGGCTTCGTAAAGGCTGGCGGGCATTTTGTCGATTCCCAGCTCCTTGCGGGTATTGTGGTCGAGGTCGTATACGTTGGAATTAACGGGATCCACCGGCTTTAAGCCCTTTTTGAGTCCGTCGAGTCCTGCCGCAAGGCAAAGAGCCAGGCAGAGGTAGGGGTTGGCCGAGGGGTCGGGAGAGCGAAGCTCGATTCTCGTTCCGGCGCCGCGACTTGTGGGAATGCGGATGAGGGGACTGCGGTTTTGAGCCGACCATGCAATGTGAACGGGAGCTTCGTATCCCGGTACAAGGCGCTTATAGGAATTGACCAAAGGATTCGTCACGGCGGCCATGCCCTTTACGTGGGCCATTATTCCGGCGATAAAGCTGTATGCCTGCTCGCTCAGCTGCAGGGGATCGTTTTCGTCGAAAAAGGCGTTTTTGCCGTCTCTTCCTTTAAGGGACATGTTAACATGCATGCCCGATCCGGCACGGCCGAAAAGGGGCTTGGGCATAAATGTGGCGTGGAGATCGTGGGCGGCGGCGGTGGTCTTAACGGCCAGCTTAAAGGTGGTGATATTGTCGGCGGTGCGAAGAGCCTCATCGTATTTAAAGTCGATCTCGTGCTGACCTCCGGCCACCTCGTGGTGGGATGCTTCTATCTCAAATCCCATTTCCTCAAGGGTCAGGCATATGTCTCTGCGGCACTGCTCTCCGAGATCGACGGGGCTTTGGTCAAAATATCCGCAGATGTCGGTGGTTTTGGTGGTGGGGTGTCCCTTCTCGTCCAGCTTAAAGAGGAAAAACTCGCACTCGGGGCCTACATCGAATTCATAGCCCATATCGGCGGCCTCTTTAATGACCTTTTCAAGTATGTATCGGGGATTGCCCGCAAAGGGCTTCATATCGGCGCCGTAGACGTCGCAGATAAGCCTTGCGGTTTTGCCCTGTTTAAGCCGCCACGGGAAAACCACAAAGGAATCTATATCGGGCACGAGGTACATATCCGATTCCTCGATTCGCACAAAGCCCTCGATAGACGAGCCGTCGAACATACACTTTCCGTCCAGCGCCTTTTCAAGCTGGCTCAAGGTTATGGCGACATTTTTAAGCGAACCGAAAATGTCGGTAAACTGGAGACGGATAAAGTTGACCTCCTGTTCCCTGGCGATACGGATGACATCCTCTTTTGTGTATTTTGACATTGAACGCACTCCTTGAATAAAATTGTGTTATGGTTTGACGCCGCAAAAAGGCGGCGGCGATTTGATACCATGCTGAAAATTCACCCTGAATTATAGCATATAAGGCCGGGTATGTCAACAAATCCTAAGGTAAAAACCCCCTCTTTTAACCCTTAAAATGTCACTTTCGTTATTTTCAACATTATCCCTTGACTTAAAGCCGATTTGTGGCATAATATTACCTGTGAAAATTGATTTCGGCGAAGTGTTTCGGCAGGTGTATTTGCAAACGGGATTTTAAAAGCCGCTTTTGTAGGCGGCGTTTAGTCAGGCTTTTTTCTGAGCTTTAACGGTGCTTTTACGATAAAACGAAATCGGGTTGCGGGGTAGAGATATGATTTTAAAGAAAAACGACGAAACAGAGGTCCAGATAACGGCCGTTTCCTCCGACGGTGCGGGCATTGCAAGGGTTGACGGCGCGGCGGTCTTTGTACCCTGCACGGCGGTGGGAGACAGGGTAAGGGTGCGAATAATCAAGGCGCAGAAAAACTTTTATATCGGCAAGGCGATGGAAATCACCGTCCCGTCAAAGCACCGCACTTTCCCCGATTGCCCTGTTTTTGAAAAATGCGGAGGATGTGCCTTCCGCCACATTTCCTATGACGAGGAAATAAACATTAAGCACCGCAGGGTGGCCGATTGCCTGTCCCGCATTGCCAAGGTCGACATAACACCTGAGCCGGTGGTGTTTGCCGAACAGACCGACCGTTACCGCAACAAGGCGCAGCTGCCCATCGGCATTGATAAAG
Source organism: uncultured Eubacteriales bacterium (assembly GCA_934486455.1). GTDB lineage: Bacteria > Bacillota > Clostridia > Oscillospirales > Acutalibacteraceae > UMGS1484. Next base: position 1,234 of record CAKSPR010000072.1, on the reverse strand, counting down.
AGGGCGGAATATATGCGGGATTTTACGCCAAAAAGAGCCACAGAATAATCGATTGCGGAAGCTGCAAATTACAGCCCGAGGAATTTAAAACCGTAACCGATATTTTTATTGATCACCTTAAAACCAACGGCATTTCGGTGTATGACGAGCAAAGCGGAAAGGGACTGTGCCGTCATCTTTACATACGAAAGGGCTTTGCGAGCGGTCAAACGGCGGTATGCGCCGTCATAAACGGGGAAAGGCTTCCCGCCGCAGAGGAGCTTTACGAAAGGCTTAAAAGAGCCGTGCCGTCGGTGGTGAGTCTGTCGGTTAACATAAACCGCGGACGAAACAACGTCATAATGGGCAAAAAATGCGTCACACTTTTCGGAAGCGACGAGATAACCGACACCCTTTGCGGGGTGGAATTTTCTCTTTCGCCCCTTTCCTTTTATCAGGTCAATAGTTTGCAGGCGCAAAAGCTTTTCACCATTGCCACCGAGCTTGCCGACCTTGACGAAAACAGCACCGCCGTCGATCTTTACTGCGGGGCGGGAGCCATCGGTCTTATCGCCGCAAAGAGAAAAAATATAAAGGCGCTTTACGGGGTGGAGATAGTGCCCGAGGCGGTGGAAAACGCCAAAAGCAATGCTGCACGAAACGGCATAAAAAACGCTCATTTTATATGCGGAGACGCGTCAAAGGGGGCGGCCGAGCTTTTGAAAATGAAGGTCAGTCCCGATGTTGTTTATGTCGACCCGCCCCGAAAGGGCTGCGACAGAGAAACGCTGAGCATTGCGGCGCAAAGGATGTCTCCCGAAAGAATAGTGTATGTTTCCTGCGATCCCGCAACCTTTGCCAGAGATGCGGCGATACTTAAAGAAATGGGATACGACCTTAAAAAAGCCGTTCCCGTCGATCTTTTTCCGAGAACCCCGCACATAGAAACCGTCGGACTTTTCGAGCGAACGGCCGATTGCGTTTAACCGACTCTTACTCGAAAAATTCTTTTTAAGAAACGGCAGGTTATTTTTTTGATGAAACACAATCAAAAAACAGGGACTGTATTCGTACTGCTTTCGGCGGTGACATTCAGCCTTGCGGGAATTTTGATAAAAATAATAGACTGGTCGCCCATTACCATAAACGGCGTCAGAAGCATCTTTGCCGCGGCGGTTATGCTTATCTATTTGAAGGCGACAAGGCACAGGATAAGATGCAATAAAACGATCATGTTCGCGGCGGTGTGCAATGC
>CAKSPR010000071.1 GCA_934486455.1 uncultured Eubacteriales bacterium | reverse complement strand
AACCAGCTGAGCTATGCCCCCATCGATGCGTCTCGTGTGACAGCGATATGTATTTTACTATATAATCGCTTCTTTGTCAACACTTTTTTTAAATCTTTTTTATTTTTTTGTTTAACCGTAACGCACACATACAAACACGATTTTGTCGGTAAGAAAAACTCCCGCATACCGCGCTAAAAACCCGTTGAGCCGACAGCCCGTGAACGGCGATAGGTCGGAAAGCACCGTTAACAGCCCTTTGTACAACCCGAAAAAACTCATAAGCAAAAAAATTTAAAAAAATTAAAATTAGGTATTGATTTTTGAATTGCTTTGTGGTAATATGATTTGGCTGTAAGAAATGCGCCAATAGCTCAGCCGGATAGAGTGTTTGGCTACGAACCAAAAGGTCGGGGGTTCGAATCCCTCTTGGCGCGCCAAAAATCTCGCTCACTTTCGTGAGCGGGATTTTTACTTGTTGCTCCTTACCTCTTTACTCTTATCTTCAAAAAACTGTAACGGGATTTTCGCAAGGCAATAAATAATATGTAAGAGGCAACGGGCGCGGTGCGGCTTCGTCAACCGTTGTAAAAGCTAAAGCCCGTAGCGCCCGGCCAAAAAGTCGTCGACAAGCTCTCCGAGAACCGAAAGGTCAAAATCGGCTCTTTTAAGCCTTTGGGCAAAGTCGTCCAGCGCCCTTCGGTCGTCGGTTATATCCTCTATCACGGCTGTCCTCTCGCCCTTTTTGACCTCCAGTCCGAAGGTTATAAAGTCCTTGAGCAGTTGATCCGAGGGCTTACATTCGATAATTTTGATTTCAAAAATTTCAGTGTTTAACATTTTTCATACCTCTATTGCTTTCCGTGAAATACTATCACTGGACATTATAATAGCACAGAGAATTTAAAAGTCAATAGAAAAGTGATATTTTATCACGATTTCTGCATATTCAACAAAAATTATGTCCTATTTTTGTTCAATACAGCATTTTTGTTGTGCAACTTCCATAAAAAATCGTCATATTGTGAAGAAGACGGCAGTGTTTAAAAGCATATTTTAAGGCTTTTCTGCGTAAACACAATCACATTTCCGTGATTTCGGCAGTCCGTTTCAGCGCCTGCTTATGGATTTTGTTTGCATTACGCCCCTTGACGACTCGGGTCTCCGGTATGACCGAAGGCTCCCGACCCGGTTTAAAAACAGAAAACGGCAAGTCTCGCACACAGCGCAGGACCTGCCGTTTTTTTGTTTTTTGCACGATATGAGACGGACGACGCCTCAGTTTCCTTCGGTTATTACGGTGCCTTCCGCTGCCGAACGGACGGTCCCTTGCGGATTTTCGGTGTCGGTTGAATTTATGTCCCGCATCTTGGTTTCGGCTCCCTCATTAATTTTTTTGCTCTCGCCGCTTTGTCCGGCCGAAGCGGTGTATTTGTTTTCCTTCTCGACACCGACGGTTTTGTTGTTTTTTACAAATTCGTAGGTAAAAAATCCCCAAAGCGCAAGATACACAGCCGACGGCCACACTCCGAAGTCTGCCGTAAAGAAGAGGTATCTGCCGTATGTCATGCAGCTGAGCACCACCGACGGAATCGCATATTTAATATACCTTTTGCTCAGGAAGGCCATCATTATGAGGATTATATCGAGCATGTAGGTATAGCGCTCGTGCATCTCGGGCAGGAAAAGTAAAAGAGACCAAAGAGTAAATGCCGCCACACCCAAAAATCTTTCGGGCGTATCCATCTTCATCCTGCCCGACATAATTACATAAAGGGCAAGGCCGCAAACGGTCAGCGTCAGAAGCATGGCGCAAACATGAAGCTGTTCCCAGTTGTATGTGATCTGCTTGCATACAAGTGCCCAAAAGCTAAGGGCGTTTTTATACATATCCTTATATGTTCCGCTTTGGGTCATGTATATATTAAAGGGCTCGATAAGGTTTCGCCCGTAAAGGTATCCGACGATACCGGTCGACCAAAAAACGGCCACCGACAAAAGGAAATTTAAAATGCTGAATCTCTTTTTATAGAAATAGTAGCATATCATAAAGGGCAAAAGGAATGCCGCCTGGAACTTGAATCCGAGGGAAATTCCGAAAAAGACAAATCCCAAGGTGTATTTTTCTTTATAGAAATAATACATCATCATCAAAAGGAAGAAACAGTATATCGAATCGCACTGTCCCCAATATCCCGAATTGAAAATAACGGTGGGCAGCATCAGAACTGCGGTGTAGACAACATTAAAGCGAAATTCGTAGTTTTTGTTGTTGAAAAAAAGACAAACAAGCTTAGCCGTGCCAAATGCCAAAAGATAATCGAAAATTATTGAAAGAAGCTTATAAAGATGTATCGAATTGCCCTTTATATATGTCATAAGGGCAATTAGGGTCTGGTAAAGAATGTTGTAGTTGCCTACCTGGCTTTTAAGAGAGGCAAGGGATCCTCCCTCCTTTATCCTGTCAAACCACACCACAAGGCAATATTTCATATCGCCGCTTACGAATTCAAATCCCACATATCTGGCAAAAAATCCAATCAGACTGATTATTATAAAAAATAAAATGCCGCGTTTTTTTTCAATCAGGTACAAAATGTTTTTTTCTGTTTTCGTCACCCAAAGCACCCCTTAGTTCGTGTTTTTCCTATCATATCATTTTTACATAAAAAAAGCAATCGTTTTGACATAAAAAAACAAAAGTTCAAGGGCAAAATTTTAAACTTTTTAAAGCGCTCGTCGAGGAATATTAAAGCTGATCACCTCAAGGAGGCGGGAGAATATGACTCGGTTTTCGGTGACTATGAGCGTCGGTATAGAAGCGTCTACAAGGCCGACGAAAACTTTAAGGCCAAAATCGAGGAGGAGATCGTTGCCGACCACTGCTTTGAGGCGCTGACAACAAGGAGCAGTGGGACAGCTTTGCCACCGAAAACAAGACGCTTGCCGAAAAGATAAAGGATTTTATCCTTGAATTTGTGGCAATGATAAACCGTGCCTATGACAAATATTTCGCTCACGACAACGCCGAAATCCGAAGCGAGGTTCTCGGTGAAATCGACTATATGAACGAAATCGCCAATCGGCTTTGGGAGGGCGTTGACAAGGCGGTGGAGAATTACCGCTCGGGCACCGTGAACAAAAGCGGCGAGACGAAGTATTCGCAATCGGACATTGACAACAACAAGAAAAATTCGTATAATAAAAACAAAGAAGGTGTAAGCTATGAACCAACAGCTGAGTTTCGAAGAATACAAGCAGAAAGTCAGAGAATGTCTGAGAAAACTGAGAAAATGTTCCACTCAGGAGACAGAACGCTTGATGACGGAATACGAAGGAGGTGTTTTATGTGGCTTATGGAAAATCAATTGAATTGTTCCTTGTGAACGGGACTGCAGACAGCATTATTACAGCAGAACTCTCTAACTGGAACGGTAAAGCCATTAAAATCCCGCGTATTGAGGTTACAACCTGTAACCGTGGCGACATATCTCAGGCAGGAGTTTACTTTCTTTTTTGTAAAGAGGACGATGGGACTGATTCCGTTTACATCGGTGAAGC
>CAKSPR010000070.1 GCA_934486455.1 uncultured Eubacteriales bacterium | reverse complement strand
TAGACGAGCACTTCACCCCCGAGATCCTTGAAAAAATCGAGGCCGAGATGAAAAAGATCGTTAAAGAGGACATTGCTCTTGAGCGCTTTGAGCTTGATCCTGCCGATGCCGAAAAGCTTATGGAAAACGAGCCTTATAAGGTTGAGCTTATAAAGGAGCACAGCGGCAAGGGCGAAAAGATTTCCTTTTATAAGCAGGGCGATTTCACCGACCTTTGCGCCGGCCCTCACCTTATGTCCACCGGTACGGTCAAGGCCTTTAAGCTGACCCAGTGTACAGGCGCATACTGGCGGGGAAATTCCGAAAACAAAATGCTCTGCCGGGTATACGGAACCGCCTTCCCCAAGGCGTCCCTGCTGACCGCCCACCTCGAAATGCTTGAGGAGGCAAAAAAGCGCGACCACAATGTCATCGGCCGCCAGCTTGAATATTTCACAACCGTCGATATTATCGGCCAGGGACTTCCCATTCTTCTTCCCAAGGGCGCAAGGGTCATCCAGACGCTTCAGCGCTTTGTTGAGGACGAGGAGGAGAGAAGGGGATGGCTGCTCACAAAGACTCCCTATATGGCAAAAAGCGATCTTTATAAGCTGTCGGGTCACTGGGGACACTATAAGGAAGGCATGTTTGTACTGGGCGACGAGGAAAAGGACGACGAGGTATTTGCACTTCGTCCCATGACCTGCCCCTTCCAGTACCAGGCCTATCTTAACCGCGCCCGTTCCTACCGCGATTTGCCCCTTCGCTACAACGAGACCTCCACACTTTTCCGCAACGAGGACAGCGGCGAGATGCACGGCCTTATCCGCGTCCGCCAGTTCACAATAAGCGAGGGTCACCTTATGTGCACCCCCGAGCAGCTTGAGCAGGAATTTAAAAGTTGCCTTGAGCTTGCTGTTTATATGCTCAAGAGCGTGGGACTTTATGAGGATGTATCCTATCGCTTCTCCCAGTGGGATCCTAACGACCGCGAGAAGTACATCGGCACTCCCGAGCAGTGGGACGAGGCTCAGGGAACAATGGAAAAAATACTAAGGCACCTTGAGATACCCTATAAGGTGGGTGTCGGCGAGGCTGCCTTCTACGGTCCCAAGCTCGACATTCAGATAAAGAATGTTTACGGCAAGGAGGACACCCTCATCACCATCCAAATCGACCAGATGCTTTCGGAAAAATTCGGAATGGAATATGTCGACAAGGACGGCGCCAAAAAGAATCCTTATATAATCCATCGTACCTCCATCGGCTGCTATGAGCGTACCCTTGCACTCATTCTTGAGAAATACGCAGGCGCGCTGCCCATGTGGCTGTCTCCCGAGCAGGTAAGGGTGCTTCCCATAAGCGAAAAATTCCTTGACAGAGCCGATGAGATAACCTCCGCCCTTAAAGCCGCCGGGGTGCGTACCACCTGCGACGCCAGAAGCGAAAAGATCGGTTATAAGATCCGCTCGGCACAGCTTGAAAAGGTCAACTATATGCTCATCGTCGGCGAAAAAGAGGTTGAAAGCGGCACCGTGTCGGTGCGTTCCCGCGACGAGGGAGATCTCGGCTCCATGGAGCTTGACGCCTTTATTAAAAAGGCCGACGACGAGATCAAAACCCGCAGGATAAACAAAAAGTAATGGCACTTTTTAAGCCGACGGTTATGCGTAACCGCCTTTTCGACATAAATGCCGATACCTTGAAAAAGCTGGGGGTAAAGGGTCTTGTGCTGGATGTGGACAATACCCTTTCCCGCCATTTCGACAAAACGCCCTTTGAGGGTATCGACGAATTTCTAAAGGATATGAAGGACGGCGGTATAAAGCTGATCATTCTTTCAAATTCGCCGAAAGGCAGGGTGGAGCCCTTCGCAAATAAGCTTGATCTCGATTTTGAGTATAAGGCGAAAAAGCCCCTGACCGGCGGGCTGAAAAAAGCCCTTTGCAAAACGGGACTTGAAAAGGACGAGGTAATGCTTTGCGGAGATCAGCTTTTTACCGATATGCTTTGCGGAAATCTTTTCGGTGTTAAAACCCTGCTCGTTTCTCCCGTTCATGCCGAAAGGGGAGCGGGCTTTAAAATCAAACGGTTTTTAGAAAAACCCTTTTTGTCAAGGTACAGAAAAAACAAGGGGGACAAAATTTTATGACATTTGAACGGCCGCTTTTCGGCCCTGCCGGCAATTCCGCAAGCTTTGCCGAAATGGGATACAAAAACAGCCTTGATACGCCCGAATATCTCGAGAAAATGGGACTTGACTGGTTTGAATATCAGTGCGGCAGGGGGGTCAACATCGGCCTTGAAAAATGCCGTATGTTCGGCGATGCGATGAAGAAGGCGAATAAGGGAGTGTCTCTCCACGCGCCCTATTATATTTCCCTTGCCTCCAAGGATGAGCAAAAGCGGGAAAACTCGGTAAGCTACATCCTAAAAAGCGCCGAGGCGGTAAACGCAATGGGCGGAGACCGCATTGTCGTTCATCCCGGGGGGCTTGGCGGGCTTGAAAGGGAAAGGGCCGTCGCTCTTGCCTGCGAGACCCTTAAAAAGGCTCAGGCCGCCCTTGATGAGCACGGCCTTTCAAATGTGCATATCTGCCCGGAGACAATGGGGAAAATTAATCAGCTCGGAAATCTCGACGAGGTGCTTTTCATGTGCGGGGTGGACGAGCGCTTTATGCCCTGTATAGATTTCGGACATCTCAACGCCCGCACCCACGGAGGTCTTGCAACCTATGCCGATTTTGAAGCGGTGCTCGATAAAATCGAAAATGCCCTCGGCTTTGACCGATTGAAGGTCTACCATTCCCATTTTTCAAAAATCGAATATACCGAAGGCGGCGAGAAGTGCCACCTTACCTTCGAGGACGAAAAATACGGCCCCGTATTCGACTTTTTGGCCGAGCTTATCTATAAAAAGGGACTGACCCCCGTTACAATCTGCGAATCGGCGGGAACCCAGGCCGAGGACGCCGCCTTTATGAAAAAACTTTATTTGGAGCAAGAATAATGTCAAGATGCAAAGCCCTTTCGGAAATTTTACCTCAGGGCGCCGATTGCGCCCTTATCGAAAATGCCGTTTCCCGCCGCTATTTCACCGATTTTCCTTCAAGCGACGGAATGCTTGTCGTCACAAGGGAATATGCCCTTTTCGGCGTCGACGGCCGATATATCGAGGCCGCAAAGCAAAAGATAAGCGGTATAAATGTTATACAGGTATCAAATTACGGCGACTTTTTAAAGCATATTTTGCCGCAGCTTTCGGTCAAAAAGGCTGTTGTCGAGGGAAGCACCTCTCTTGCCCGCCTTAAAAGTCTTAAAGCTCTTTGCGGCGGTGTGGAATTTTTCAGCGACGGCGGATTTGACGAGGGCATTAAAAAGCTCCGTATGATCAAAAACCGCGATGAGATACGCCGCATAATCGAGGCTCAGCGCCTGACCGACCTTGCCTTTACCCACATCTGCAATTTCCTGCGCCCCGGCATTACCGAGCGCGACGCCGCATTGGAGCTTGAGTTTTTTATGAAAAGGCAGGGCGCCGAAAAGGAATCCTTCGATACCATCGTCGTTTCGGGAAAACGCACCTCAATGCCTCACGGCGTGCCCACAGAGAAGGAAATCGAAAAGGGTGATTTTGTAACAATGGACTTCGGCGCCGTTGTCGACGGATACCACAGCGACATGACCCGCACGGTAGCTGTCGGCTCTGTCACCGACGGAATGAAAGAGGTTTATAACACCGTCCTTAAAAGCCAGAAGGCGGGAATTGCCGCCCTTGTCCCCGGTTTTAAATGCCGCGATGCCGATAAAATCTGCCGTGACATTATAAGCGAGGCGGGCTTCGGCGAATACTTCACCCATTCCACCGGCCACGGGGTCGGCCTTGATATTCACGAATTTCCCAATCTTTCGCCCCTTTCTCCCGACACCCTTGAAAAGGGCAATGTCGTCACCGTCGAGCCGGGAATTTATGTTCCGGGCAAATTCGGCGTGAGGATAGAGGACTTCGGCTGCGTCACTTCAAACGATTTCGAAGATTTCACCGAGTCGGAAAAAGAGCTGACGATTATATAGCTATTAAAATGTAATAAGAAGCCGTATCCTTCCCGCGGCCGCCGTATATATCACGGTGTACCGTATCCGTCATTTGTTCCGCTGCCGAATTTACCCCGCCGCGCATATCACCGCCTGCGTTTCATATATATTGTATATGTATATGTAAGGTGATGAGTATGAAAAAAATCAAAAACCTTTTGGCAGTAATCCTGCCGCCTGTGCTTATGCTTGCCACGGCGGCGGGATTTGTTTTCGTAGGACAACCACTGGCTCTGCCAGTGGAAAAAAAGCTTTAGCTATGGACAGAATAAAAACTCCTTGAT
>CAKSPR010000069.1 GCA_934486455.1 uncultured Eubacteriales bacterium | reverse complement strand
TCTCCGAACAGGGGCCGCAGGGACCGGAGCCATGCTCCCAGAAATTATCTTCTTTGCCAAAGCGGAAAATACGCTCTTTTGGGATTCCGATCTCCTTGTTCCATATTTCAAAAGCCTCGTCGTCGTCAACATATATCGACGGGTACAGTCTGTCCGGATCGAGTCCCAGCCACTGAGGCGACGTCAGAAATTCCCAGCTCCAGGCTATCGCCTCATGCTTAAAATAGTCACCGAATGAAAAATTGCCCAGCATCTCAAAATATGTGCCGTGGCGGGCCGTGCGGCCTATGTTCTCAATATCACCGGTTCTTATGCATTTCTGACAGGTCGTCACTCTTTTTCTCGGCGGCACCTCCTCCCCCTTAAACCAGGGTTTCATCGGAGCCATACCGGAATTTATAAGCAAAAGAGAGTTGTCGTTTTGGGGGATAAGCGGGAAGCTGGGGAGTCTTAAATGACCCTTGCTTTCAAAAAAGCTGAGATATTTTTCCCGCAGTTCGTTAAGTCCTGTCCATTCCATTGTTTTAACCTCTATTCAAAAGCATATATAAACAATTATACTTTCAAAGCCTCTTTTTGTCAACCAAAAAAAAGGTCATTTAAGAGGTGCTTTGCGGCATGTCTTTAAAAGAAAATTTTCCAAAAATATCCGCGGCGGTTTAAGCCGGGTCAGAGCGGCGTTTGCCGGGAAACGCCGCCGTATTGCAAAACAAATTCCGCAGCCCGCGCAGACGGCGCTTCGGACTTTTTGCGGCCGAAAAACCGTTGTTTTTTATTCGGGCTGCCGGGGGCTTTGTTAATTTGAAAGAAAAGATGAGAAAAATCGCAATTTAAAGCATTAAACTCTTGCCAAATTTGAAAGTGTGTAGTATAATCAATTCTATATAATACCGATTTTATCGCACATCGGAGTGAAAGAGCAGAAAGGATTGATAAAGATGGTGGGTTTTGCCGTTATGGGACACGGCGTTGTAGGCTCGGGCGTTGTGGAGGTTTTTTACAAAAATCACGACAGCATTGTTTCCCGCGCAGGCACCGATGTTGATCTTAAATACATTCTTGACATAAGAGATTTTCCGAATCTCCCCTATTCCGATAAGTTCACCAAGAGTTTTGAGGACATTTTAAACGATCCCGAGGTTGAGGTGGTTGCCGAGGTCATGGGAGGGCTGAAGCCTGCCTACGATTTCACCAAAAGACTGCTTCTTGCGGGCAAAAGCGTCGTCACCTCCAACAAGGAGCTCGTGGCGGCAAAAGGCGCCGAGCTTCTTAAAATAGCCAAAGAAAAGAATGTCAACTATCTTTTCGAGGCCTCGGTGGGCGGCGGAATTCCCATTATCCGCCCCATAAATCAGTGCCTCGCCGCCAACAACATCGACGAAATTTTAGGCATACTTAACGGAACAACCAACTTTATTATGACTAAAATGATAAAGGAGAGCATGTCGTTCGACGATGCTCTGGCTTTGGCGCAGCAGCTTGGGTATGCCGAAAAGGATCCCACTGCCGATGTGGACGGACACGATGCCTGCCGAAAGATATGCATTCTCGCCTCCATTGCCTTCGGAAAGCATGTTTATCCCGCCCAGGTACACACCGAGGGCATATCAAAAATAACCCTTATGGATGTGGCATATGCCGCCGATTATAACTCGGTCATAAAGCTTATCGGTAAGGTGGCCATGAAGCAAAGCGGCAAGCTTTACTGCCTCGTTGCTCCCATGCTCGTGAGCAAGGAGAGTCAGCTTTCCTCGGTTGACGATGTTTTCAATGCCATCATGGTAAGAGGAAACGCCACGGGTGACGTTATGTTCTATGGCAAGGGCGCCGGAAAGCTGCCCACCGCCAGCGCCGTCATGGCCGATATTATCGACTGCTTTAAGCACATAAAGGCCAGGAAAAATGTCTTTTGGGAGGACGGCGATCCCGATTATGTGGACGACTACGATCTTGGCGAGGTGTCCCTTTACATCAGAGGAAAGGCCGCCGATACCGAAAGGGCCAAAAAGGACATAGAAACGGCTTTCGGAAAGGTTAAATATCTCAGCTGTAAGGATGCTCCCGAGCATGACATAGCCTTCGTGACCGAGAAAAAGGTCGAAAGGGAGCTTAAAGAAAAGCTGAAAGCCCTGAGCCTTGAGCTTGAGCCTTTAAATGTACTGCGTATTTGCGAATAATCCCGACAGGAGAATGAATTAACATGCTTATTGTTCAGAAATTCGGAGGAACTTCGGTGGCCGATGCCGACCGCGTCAGAAATGTTGCCTCCATTGTCGCCGACACTTATAAGGCGGGCAACGATGTTGTGGTCGTTGTTTCGGCACAGGGCGACACAACCGACGACCTTCTTGAAAAGGCCGACGAAATCAATCCCCACGCCTCTAAAAGAGAGCTTGACATGCTTGTGACGGCCGGAGAGCAGATCTCGGCTTCGCTTCTTGCCATGGCTCTTGAGGGAATGGGTATGCCGGTAATCTCTCTGCTCGGATGGCAGATGGGAATGAAGACCAATTCGAACTACGGCAATGCCCGCATAAAGCGCATAGAGTCCGAAAGGCTGGAGGCCGAGCTTAACCGCAAGAACATTGTGGTCGTGGCGGGCTTTCAGGGGATAAACAAATACGACGACATAACCACCCTGGGCAGAGGCGGCTCGGATACAACGGCTGTGGCTATTGCCGCGGCACTTAAAGCCGACGCCTGCCACATCTATACCGATGTGGACGGGGTGTATACGGCCGACCCGAGAATCGTAAAGGATGCAAAGAAGCTTGACGAGATAACCTACGACGAAATGCTCGAGCTTGCGACCTTAGGCGCCCAGGTGCTTCACAATCGCTCGGTGGAAATGGCTAAAAAATACAATGTTAACTTAGAGGTGCGTTCAAGCCTTGAGCGGGTTGAAGGCACGGTGGTTAGGGAGGCAGTTAAAATGGAAAAAATGCTTATCAGGGGCGTTGCCAAGGACAACAATGTTACCCGTGTTTCGATAGTGGGAGTGCCCGATACGCCCGGTATTGCCTATAAGATCTTCTCGCTTCTTTCGGCCAAAAAGATCAATGTGGATATAATTCTTCAGTCGGTGGGCAGAGACGGCACAAAGGACATCGTATTTACGGTGGCCGGTGACCAGATGGAGGAAACTAAGGCCGCTCTTGAAGCTTCGGATATTTTAAAAACCGCAAAGGTCGATTTCGACAACGAGGTTACCAAGCTTTCGATCGTCGGCGCCGGAATGGAGACTCACCCCGGCGTTGCCACAAAGATGTTTGAGGCCCTTTTCGAGCATGACATCAACATTCAGATGATTGCCACAAGCGAGATAAAGATCTCGGTGCTTATCGACAAGAAGGACGCCGAGCGCGCCGTTAAAGCGGTGCATGCCGCCTTCTTTTCCTGAGAAAAGCAATCGCTCAACCGAGCAAACCGGGTTTAAATAACAAGAAATTTGCCTGCCGCAAGGCTTTTCGACCGTGATACTTAACCGATTTTATGTGCCGACAAGCCCCGCAGATCAAAGGCCTTAAACGCCCGTGCCGCCTTTTCGGCGACGGAGTGCACCCAGGGCCGCGGCGCGGCGGGAAAGCGGGGGATGAAAATGAATCAGAAAATGAAGGAGCTTAACGCCGAGGGCTTTTTTAAGGCTGTGCTTACCCTTGAAACGCTGGAGGACTGCTATTCTTTTTTTGAGGATGTGTGTACCCTCCAGGAAATAAAGGCCATGTCTCAGCGGTACAATGTGGCCGAAATGCTTGACAGAGGCTGCGTTTACAGCGAAATCGTCAAAAAAACCGGTGCCTCCACCGCCACCATAAGCAGGGTTAAGCGTTATGGAAGCGACGGATATAAAATGGTGTTTAAGAGGCTTAAAAGCAAATGAGCGGATACGGAGATTTTGCCAAGGTCTACGACGCCCTGAATTCCGACGCCTGCTATGAGAAGCGCGGGGAATACCTTTGGTCGATTTTCGAAAAATTCCGCAAAGGACCCGAAACCTGTCTCGACCTTGCCTGCGGGACAGGTGTTTTAACCGAGTTTTTCGCCGAAAAAGGCTGTGAAATGATTGGGGTGGACGGCTCGGTCGAAATGCTTAACGGGGCGAGGCAGCGCCTTTGCGAAAAATTTCCCGAGACACTTCTTCTTTGTCAGGATATGACCGAGCTTGACCTTTACGGAACGGTTGAGGGAGGAATATGCACCCTCGACAGCATAAACCACCTTTGCGAAAAGGAGCAGGTTTCAAGACTTTTTTCCCGACTCAGGTTTTTCATCGAACCGGGCGGGATTTTCATATTCGATGTCAATACCCCGTATAAGCATCAAAACATTCTGGCCGACAACTGCTTTGTCATCGAAAGGGACGGAATTTATTGCGGCTGGCAAAACTTTTTCGACAAGGAAAGCCTCAGGGTAGACATTGTTCTTGATATGTTTGTGGAAAGGGACGGCCTTTACGACCGCTTTTGCGAAGAATTTTCCGAGCGGGCATACACCGAAAGGGAGCTTACCGAAATTGTCGAACAAAACGGATTTGACGTTTTGGCGGTTTACGGAGATATGACCTTTGAACCGCCCGAGCCGAATGAGCAGCGATATATATTTGTAATAAAAAGAAAAGGAATGTAACGAATGGGTAAACAGTTAGACAAAACCTATGAGCCGAAGTCGGTGGAGGGTCGACTTTACGACTTTTGGCAGAAA
>CAKSPR010000068.1 GCA_934486455.1 uncultured Eubacteriales bacterium | reverse complement strand
AAATGTATCAGAACGCCGTAAATCGAATGCGTCGAAAAGACTGCCCGCCACGGCACATATTTTGAAATGCTCGGCAACTTTTCCTTCGGCGACTACTTCAAGCGGGAGGCCACCGCATGGGCTTGGGAATTCTTCACCAAGGTGCTTGAAATTCCCGAGGACAAGCTGTGGGTCACCATTTATCTCGACGACGACGAGGCTTTTGACATTTGGACAAAAGAAGTGGGCGTTTCTCCCGACCGAATTGTAAGGCTGGGTAAAGAGGATAACTTCTGGGAACACGGCTCCGGCCCCTGCGGACCCTGCTCGGAAATACATTTCGACCGCGGAGAAAAATATTCCTGCGGAAAGCCCACCTGTGCCGTAGGCTGTGACTGCGACCGCTATATCGAGGTCTGGAACCTTGTGTTCACCCAGTTTGATTCCGACGGAAAGGGAACATACACCCCCCTCGACCACCCCAACATCGACACCGGAATGGGTCTTGAGCGGCTTGCCTGCGTAATGCAGGGGGTGGACAACCTTTTCGAGGTCGACACGGTTCAGCGTATCATGAAACACATCGGCAGCATCGCCGGCGTGACCTATAAGCAAGACGAAAAGACCGATGTATCCCTTCGCGTCATAACTGACCACATCCGCTCGACCACCATGATGATCGGCGACGGTGTTATGCCCTCCAACGAAGGCAGAGGATATGTTCTCCGCCGACTTCTCCGCCGCGCCGCCCGTCACGGACGGCTGCTCGGAATCGACCGTCCCTTCCTTTCGGAGATCGTTCCCACGGTTATCGAGGAAAACAAGGCCTATCCCGAGCTTAAAGAAAAGAAGGATCTCATCATCCGCGTTGTAAAGGAAGAGGAGGAAAGCTTCGGACGCACCATCGACAAGGGTATGCAGCTTCTTTCCGAGCTTATGGAAAGCTCCGAGAACCGAGAAATCTCGGGAGCCGATGCCTTTAAGCTTTACGATACATACGGATTCCCTCTCGACCTTACGAAGGACATCATCGAAGAAAAGGGCATGACGGTTGACGAGCAAAGCTTTGAACAGCTCATGAAGGAGCAAAAGCAGCGCGCAAGAGATGCCCGCAAAAACGCCGGAGCAGAAGCCTGGGACGACGGCGGAGTTCAGCTTGATGTCGAAAAGACCGAATTTGTGGGATACGACACACTTTGCTGTGATGCAAAAATAGAGGCCATTGTCAACGGCGGCGAAAAAGCCGCGCTGGTTGCCGAAGGTGAAAAGGGAATTATAATTCTTGATAAGACCCCCTTCTACGGCGAAAGCGGCGGACAGGCGGGCGATTGCGGAAAGCTTACAAACGGCCGCGGCGGAATATTCACCGTCGAAACCACCGCAAAGAACGCCCAAGGGGTTTACCTGCATATCGGCAAGGCCGAAAAGGGCACCTTTGAGCTTTCGGACACGGTAACCGCTCAGGTATGCGAGCAGACAAGACAGTCCACCATGAGGAACCACACATCGGCTCACCTTATGCAGGCCGCCCTTCGCAAGGTGCTGGGCACCCATGTCGAGCAGGCAGGTCAGCTTGTAAACGGCGATCGCATGCGCTTTGACTTCACCCATTTTTCCGCCCTTACCCCCGAGGAAATCAAGGAGGTTGAAAACCTCGTTAATGACGAAATTCTTAAAGGTGAGGATGTTGTTATAAAGGAAATGCCCATCGACGAGGCCAAAAAGCTCGGCGCCATGGCCCTTTTCGGAGAGAAATACGGCGATGTCGTCAGAGTGGTCAGAGCCGGAGACTTTTCCACCGAGCTTTGCGGAGGAACTCATGTTTCCAACACATCGAAAATCGGTCTTTTCCGCATAGTTTCCGAATCGTCGGTTGCGGCAGGCGTTCGCCGAATCGAAGCGGTCACCGGAAAGGCCGTGCTCTCTCTCCTTGACGGATGCGAGCAGACCATAAAGAGCACCGCCTCCGCCCTGAAAGCCGGAAAGGCCGACCTTGCCGACAAGGCCAGAGCTGTGGCGGCAGAGCTTAAGGAAAAGGACAGAATGATCGAAAGCTTGGAGGCCAAGCTTGCCGGCGGACAGCTGGACGAACTTATTGCAAAAGCCATAGACATTAAGGGCATAAAGCTGGTCACCGGAAAGCTCAATGTGGACGAGCCCGACGCGCTGCGCTCGGCAGCCGACCAGATAAAGGACAGACCCTCGGTGGCGGCGCTTCTTGCCTGCGTTACCAAAAAGGGCACCGTTTCCTTTGCGGCGGCCTGCGGCAAGGATGCGGTCAAGGCAGGCGCACACGCCGGTAACATCGTTAAGGCAGCGGCAGTCATCGCCGGAGGAAACGGCGGCGGCCGTCCCGACAGCGCAATGGCCGGAGGAAAAGATGCCGCAAAGATAGAGGAAGCTCTCGCCTCGGCAAAAGCCACCCTCGAAGGTCAGCTTAACTGAATCAGACGGCAGTAACCGTCTCCCCCGCAGTGCCTTAAAACAAAATAACAATATTAAAGCAGAGTGTTCACCCTCGCCGACAACGAAAGTTTCCGTATCGGCCGTCGGTCGAAGCACTCTGCTTTTTTGCGTTTTTCCGTTTTTTATAAAGGACTGAGGGAGGTGCAGCAATGCCCACAATGTCCTCGGCCGTTCCCGCAGTGCCGTCCCCGCTCTGCTCGGCGTCCTTCCGTTTTACCTGACAGCCCTGCTTTGCTTTTGCCCCGCCTTGCCCGAGCTTTACTCGACAGCTTCCCATGTTCCCGCAGCCTCAATGCCGATACGCCCTTATTTGACCGAAAAAAATCAAAAACACTATTGACATCGACCGAAACGGTGGTATGATAAGTATAACAAATCGCACTTTATTTCGGAGGTAATCTTTTATGAAAAAACCTAAAGGTAAATATGCCTGGACGGCGACGGTGGGCGAAAAGGGTCAAATCGTCATACCGAAACAAGCGCGGGAGCTTTTCGACATCAATCCCGGGGACACGGTCATTCTTTTGGGCGACCGAAAAAAAGGCCTTGCCATTCCCCTTAAATCCACCTTTGCCGATCTTGCGGCCAAGGTGTTCAGCGAGGAGGAATAATCGTGGAAGCCCCATATGCTGCAAGGGTGAAAAATTTGCGAAAACACTACGGGGGATTTGAGCTTTCAAATATCGGCTTTTGCCTTGAAAAGGGAGCGGTCACCGGCTTTGTGGGTCGAAACGGCGCGGGAAAATCCACCACAATCAAATCCCTTTTAAATCTTGTTCATCCCGACGGCGGTGAAATCGAATTTTTCGGCCTTGACATGAAAAACAACGAACAGGCCATAAAGCAAAAGATTGGCTATGCGTCGGTCGGCGTTCACTTTTACGAGCGCAAAAAAATAAAGGACATAATCGCCGTCACCTCCCGATTTTACGGGAATTGGGACAACGATCTTTTTAACGGCTACATGAAAAAATTCGGCATTGATGTAAATAAAAAGCCCATTGAGCTTTCGGAGGGAATGAAGGTTAAATTCAGCCTTGCCGCCGCCCTTTCCCACGGTGCCGAGCTTCTCATTCTCGACGAACCAACCGGCGGTCTCGACCCGGTTTCCCGCGAGGAGCTTTTAGAGATATTTATGGCCCTTTCAAAAAAAGGCACCACCATTCTTTTCTCCACCCACATCATAACCGACATTGAAAAATGCGCCGACAACATCATTTATATCCAAAAAGGTAAAATCATCGCAAATTGCAGCGTTAAGGATTTTACGGCGGGATATAAAATCGTCAAAATCGGCGATCAGCAGCTCGGCAATGACAGTATCATCGGCACCTGCGCCGCAAAGGACGGATGCACTGCCCTTGTTAAAACCGAGCATGCGGGCGAATTCGAAAATGTTTCCGACGCGGGCTGTGAGGACATTATGGTACATCTCGAAAAGGAGGAAATGATATGAAAAAGCTTTTGTTCAAGGAGCTTCGGCTGTCGTCCGCGGCCATAACATATTTCTTCCTGCTTTTCTCGTTCATGACCTTTTTGCCGGGATACCCCATCGTTACGGGCAGCTTCTTTGTCTGCATGGGAATATTTTATTCCTTCCAGTTTGCCAGAGAAAGCAACGACAGCGTTTACATGCTGCTTTTGCCGGTGTCGAAAAAGCAGGTGGTCGGAGCAAAGTACCTTTTCGTGTTGTTTTTGGAAATAGCGGCCTTTGTCATAATGATCCTATGCACTCTGTTTAGAATGACATTTCTTTCGACCGCACCCGTTTATACCGAAAATGCCCTGCTTTCGGCAAATTTCTTTTTCCTCGGATTTTGCCTTGTGTCCTTCGGCCTTTTCAACCTGGTTTTCGTCAGAGGATATTTTAAAACCGCTTATAAAATCGGCGTGCCCTTTTTGATATACTGCCTGCTTGAGGCGGTGGTCATTTCGGCAAGCGAGGCGGTGGGTCACTTCCCCGGTCTCGAGTTTTTTACAGTCACCGATTTTTCCTTTTTAAACGCTCAGCTGATCGGTCTGGCGGTCGGTGCGGTATTCTTTGTGCTCGCGACCCTTTTCTCCTATATCCGTGCGAAAAGCTCCTTTGAAAGGCTGGATTTTTAGATTAAAAAAAGGCAAAAAGCACACAAATCCGACAAACCACAGGCTCAGCAAAAGCAAAGCCCGTCGTTTTTCTCGGTAACGGCAGCCCTGCAAAAATAAAACAGACGGTCTTTCCGAAAATCGGTCAGACCGTCTGTTTTTGTTTTTCTGTTTGTCGATCGCTCTTTATCTGTCTTACCG
>CAKSPR010000067.1 GCA_934486455.1 uncultured Eubacteriales bacterium | reverse complement strand
GTCATGAATCTTACATATGTTTTTGCAACAAAGATAACCTCGGCGGCCAACGCCGTGGTGCTCCAGTTCACAATGCCGATTTTCATAATAATCTTCTCGGTGGTGTTCTTAAAGAAAAAGCCCCAAAAGGCCGAGATAGTGACCTGTATAACCGTATTTGCGGGTATTGTGTGCTTCTTTTTCGACGGACTTACGGCAAGGGGCATGCTCGGCAATATTTTGGCGATCATATCGGGAGCGACCTACGCCGTCGTTTTCATGCAAAAGGCCGTTCCCAATTCCGATTTTGAAAGCTCGGCGCTTTTCGGTCAGCTTATGAGTATAGTCATAAGCATACCCTTTTGGTTTTTCGAAAGCTCCTTCACCTTTACCGACATTTGGGCGGCGGCGCTTCTCGGAACGGTGCAGATGGGGGTTTCGTATGTGCTTTTATCGGTTGGGCTGACAAGCGTTTCTCCCATAACCGCCTCCCTGACATCGACAATCGAGCCGATTTTAAATCCCATTATTGTGGCAATATTTTATCACGAGCGTATCGGCACCCTGTCGTTTATCGGAGCGGCGGCGGTCATCGGATCGGTGGCGGTTTATAATGTGCTTAAAACATCACACAAAGAAAAATCGGTGCAAAATCCCGCTTGACGGATAAAACACGGGGAAGACCGATATTCCGATTTAAAGTCCCGGGGGAAAAATCGGTGAACCCTTCCGGGCGAGAATATCCGCCCCGCTTTTTGTGCGGGTAAGACGAAAGGAGAAAGGCAAATGGAGCAAAAAACCTGCCCGGCCTTTAAAAAATGCGGAAGCTGTCAGATGCTTGACCTTCCCTATAAACGCCAGCTTTTGATTAAACAAAACAGGGTCAAAAGACTTCTCTCCAAATTTGCAAAGCCGGAAAAAACAGTGGGAATGAAGTATCCCTATCATTACCGCAACAAGGTGCAGGCCGCCTTCGGCAGCGCGGGAGGAAGGGTCATTTCGGGGGTTTACCAGTCAAGCTCACACAAGATTGTGCCGGTGGACAAATGCCTTTTAGAGGATGTCGCTGCCGATAAAATAATATGCGAAATAAGAAAAATGTGCCCCTCCTTTAAGATAAAGCCCTATGATGAGGTAAAAGAAACGGGCTTTTTGCGCCATGTTCTTGTGCGGAGAGGCTTTTCATCGGGACAGATAATGGTGGTGCTTGTGACCGCCAGAGAGCCGTTTAAAAACGCCGAAAGCTTTGTAAACGAGCTTGTGCGGCGCCGCCCCGATATAACCACCGTTGTGCAAAACATAAACGGCGGATTTACAAGCCTTGTGCTCGGAGAAAAGCAAAGGGTGCTTTACGGGAAGGGATACATCGAGGATGAGCTTTGCGGACTCACCTTTAAAATTTCTCCCCGTTCGTTTTATCAGATAAATCCCGTTCAGACGGCCGTGCTTTACAACAAGGCCATAGGCTATGCAAATTTAAACGGCGAGCAAACGGTGCTCGACGCCTATTGCGGAATAGGCACCATAGGGCTGTGCGCCGCCTCTCATGCAAAGGAGGTTATAGGCGTTGAGCTTAACGCCGACGCGGTTAATGACGCAAAGCAAAACGCCGAAATAAACGGTATAAAGAACGCCCGCTTTTTCTGCGCCGACGCAGGAGAGTTTTTAAAGGAAACGGCGGCCGAAGGCAATCGCCCCGACGTGGTTTTTATGGACCCTCCGAGGGCGGGAAGCAGTAAAAGGTTTTTGAATTCTCTGCTTGAAATTATGCCCGAAAAAGTGGTATATATTTCCTGCAATCCCGAGACCATGGCAAGGGATTTAGAGACCCTTAAAAAGGGATATACCGTCAAGAAGCTTTGCCCGGTGGATATGTTTCCCCACACCGAGCATACGGAGGTCGTCGCCCTGCTTGAGCAAAAGGAAAACGCGGCCGAATAACACGAAAAGTGTAATGTAAAGGTAAAGCCCGCGCCCCACGCACAGTCTTGTGCGTGGGGCGCGGATATATATTATATATGAGGTATTCCCCTGCGGGGGAATACCATGAAGGGCTTGTGCATTGACGGGGGATTTTTGTTACAAGAAGTCTTACTACCCCTCAGTCTCGGCGGTGCTGAGCCGGCTCGCATGCCTTGGGGCGCCACGGCGTAGTTTAAGCTTTTAGATATGTTCTTTAACAGAAGGCTATTTGTTAAACTAAGCTTTTGTCAATGCACTGCAATGAAGAATATAACAAGGTCGTGGCCGCCCTTGTCAGGGAGGCTGGCGCCGTAGGCGACTGGAGGGTAGTAGTGATAACAAGGCTATGATTAGAGAAGGTTGCTTTATCTTGTTGAAATTGTTTCTTTGACCGTCAGGAAAATACCGCAAAAGGAATGTGCTTTGACGGCGGGTTTTTTGTTACAAGAAATCTTACTACCCCTCAGTCTCGGCGGGGCGCCGAGCCGGCTCGCATGCCTTGGGGCGCCACGGGGTAGTTTAGATTTCAGGCTTACGCATTGACGGGAGCTTATTTGTTACAAGAGGCCTTACTACCCCTCAGTCTCGGCTGTGCCGAGCCAGCTCCCCTGACAAGGGGCGCCACGGCGTTGTTGTGACTTTAAGTCATGTGCATTGACAGAGGCACTGCGGGTTAAGCGGGGATTTTCAGCCTTGTTACACTCAAAAAGCAGGCTTATTTGACAAATACAAAAAGCCCTTTCTCGAAAGGATAAGCCTCAAGAGAAAGGGCGATCAAATCAGATATTAAAAATACAAACGAAGCTTTGCGGAAAAGCTTACTCCTTGGGAACGGGAAGCTTTTCGACAATACCGACAACGTGCTGGAGTATGGTAAGGGCGTCCTCGGTGTCGATCTTGCCGTCCGTGTTAACATCGGCGGCAAGCTTTTGGCTCTCGCTTAATTCGCGGGCGCTCACTACCGACTGGAGTACCCAAAGTGCGTCGGTGGAGGAGACCTTTTCGTCTCCGTCGACATTGCCGTAGTCGATGACTATTTCCTTTTTGTCGGCGTGGAGCATTACCGCTCCGTCGGGCATTGTGAAGGAAACGGTGCCGTCCTCGGCTTTGGAAAACTCAACATCCTTGCCGTAGGTGGTGATCTTTACCGATTCGGGGTCGGCATTGTCGGGGAGCTTAAAGGTCACGGTCTCGCCGATCTCGGCGTAGCTTGCAGAGGGAACAATCCTGACCTCCGCGGTAGGATCGGAATATACCTCGCGAACGGCGGCCTTCCATCCCGTCAGCTCCTTGATCTTTGTGATGACCTGCTGTGCCGCATCGTAATGAATCTTGTTGTAGGGATGTCCCGAGCTTCCGAAGGTGCCCGAAACGGGTCTGAGGAAGCAAACGCGATCCTCGCCTTCAGCCTTGATTTGGTTGACGGCGGCCTCTTCAACATCTCTCCATGCTTCATATCCGCTTATGGAGAAGCAAACGATGATTTCGGCATTGGGGTTGACCGAGCGCACCTGTCTGATGTATTTCTTCATATAATCAATGAAGGTCTCACGATTTGAACCGACCGAGCCGTTGCGGCCGTCGTGGTCATTGTCGCCGATGTGGATAACAACTACATCGTTGTCGGCTTCTGCAAAATCGTAAAGCTTATCTTCGGAGACATAGTTGAATTTAGAAGGGTCTTCCTGGTTGATGTTGCTTCCGGCGTCGTTCCATGTGCCGCCCGATGCGTCGCCGTTGGTCCAGTAGTCGGTGTAGAGATATGTGTTATACATAAATCCTTCCGAGCAGTTTCCGGCAACGCCGGGAGTGAGGGTTACGCCGCTGCGGGCGATGAGGGAGTAGTCGGCGCCGAGACCGTTTGCGATATATCCCGCAAATGTCACGGTTCCGTCCTGGGTAGCATAGGAATATCCGCCTCCTGCGAGGTTTGCAAAGCCGGTCATGTTGGAGTCGCCGATGACCTCAATGCGGCGGGTGGATCTTGCGGGAGGAGCGAGAAGCTGTCCGTCGGTGGAAATGTCCGAGAGAATTACCCGGTCGGTGTAGGTTACTTCGCCGCGTTTAAGCACGGTTACGGTGTGTATGCCTTCGGTAAGGCCGGAAACGAGAGTATACTCGGTCTCGGTTCCCGAAAGCTGAATGTGGGGGTTGTTTTGGTTGTATTTTTCAAGCTCGGCCTTTGCGGCGGCTTCGGTGGTAATGGTGTGGTCATAATCGAATGTTGTGGTGTCGCGGTCTGTGTATATGTTGATTATGGCCGGCTGAGCGTTTGCCGATCCTCTGAGCTTGGCTTTAAGCTCGGTACCGTAAAATCTTACCGAAAAGCCGGTTGAGGAATAGGACATATAAAGCTCGTTTTTGCTTGCGGCTTCATTCCATCTGTAGTATGTGCGGCCATGGGTGGTGATCTGTCCGTCGAATGCGGGAGCATGTATAAGAGCGTTGATGTCGGCGGCAATTGCGTCGGCGTCACGGCGGGTAACGGGGGCTTCGGCACGGGCAAGAAGCTTTTCAAGACGGGCGGCCTGCGCACCGCTTAAATACTTTGTGTCGTATGCCTTGGCGTCGGCAACGGCGGCTTTAAGAGCCTCGGTGTTCTCGACCTCTGTCACGGGAGAAAGAACAATGTCGTCTATCATAAATTTCTGAGCCTTTCCGCCGGTGGCAAGCTTTATTTCGATACTGTCGATGCCGTCGTGCTTCGGAAGGGCAAGAACGAGCATGATGTCGACCTTGTTCCAGCCGTTTTTGAGCTTTTCGACGGGAATCTTGAGCTTGAGCTCGGAGTTGTTTCTGTGTATAACGACCATACTGTCGGTTGTGAGGGCCGAGGCGTCCTCGCAGTAAAGCCACATTTCAAAATTCTTTTTGGCTTTAAGGCCGCCCTCAACGGTCATGCTTTTGGCGGCCGAAAGGATAATGTCGGCACCGGATACCTGTAAACATCCGAAGCCTTCCATATTATCGGTCACATTAACGGTTCTTTCGCCGGTCGATTGCCACAGATCAACATAATCCATGCTGTCGATAACAACGGCATCGTTTGTTGACTGTTCGTCGGCAGATACGCCTGCGGGAACTGTAAAAAGACCCGCCGCAACGGCTAACGAAAGAAAAAATGATAACAATTTTTTCATAGGGTAGTCCTCTTTCTTGTAGAATGTTTACATTATACACCCGCCAACAAAAAAAGTAAATAGAAAAATCGAAAATATGCTTGAATATAACGGCGGTTATTGTATAATTGAAGGA
>CAKSPR010000066.1 GCA_934486455.1 uncultured Eubacteriales bacterium | reverse complement strand
TACCCCTCAGTCTCGGCGGTGCCGAGCCAGCTCGCATGCCTTGGGACGCCACGGCGTTGTTGAGATTTTAAGTCAAGAATTATTGTTTTAATTTTTTGTAAACAAAAACCGTCGAAAGGCGAAAGTGTTTGTTACACTCTCTTCGGAACTGTAATATTTTTAAACAAAGGGGTGAAAATGACTAAAAAATACACTTTAAAAAATGTTGACAAAAATTTTTTTGAATAGTAAAATAAGAACAGTCGAAAAAACAAACGGTCACTGTTCCGGCAGTGTGCAGTGTTTAAAATCGCCGTTGACATTTTTAATAACCTGCATACCGCCCTTAAAAACCGTTTTTCCGAATGTTGAAAACCGCATTTAAATTAGATGGGAGCTGTCTGTAGGATTTAACTCCCGTTTTGCTTTTTTCGGGGAATAATAATTTTTGCGGCGTTTTGTCGTTGCCTTTTTTAACCGGGCGGTTACGGTCGTTTACACTGTTTAATACGGCTCTTACGGCACCGATTTAAAATATTTACGGCGCTTTGAAAAAAAGCGGGCGCCGTGTTCTGTTTATCTGATTTTCGGAAAACACATTCCGAAACAAAGGGGGAAAGCAAAATGGTATCCGATTCTGTCAAAAAAATTCTCGAGGCCGAGAAAAACGGCGAGCAAAAGAACCTAAACGCCGAAAAAAAGGCTGAGGAAATTGTCGGCAAGGCAAATCTTGCGGCGCAAGCGACCCTGCAAAACGCCCGGGAGGAGGCCGCAAAAGAGGCGGCGGCCGAGCAAAAGCAGTGGCAGCAAAAAACCGAGCAAAAAAGACGGGAGATCGAAAGCGATACCGCCCGCCGTCTTGAAAATCTCGAAAGGGAGGCCGTTGAGCGATACGAGCAGGCGGTTGCGGCGGCCATCGACGCCATAACCGATTAACGGCTTTTTTAAAGCTTTGTTTAATTGTTGATGTGCCTCTGTTTACATTACAAACACCGTGCTGTGCCCATTCGGCGCAACACAGATTCTTTAAGCCTGAAAAGAAGGTGATTTTACGGCAAAGGTAAAAATGAAACGGGTGGAAATAATAGGCCTTATGTCTCAGGCACAGGGCATTGTTGATACCCTCCAGAAAAGGGGAGCGGTGGAGCTTTGCGATGTGTCGGATGAACGGCTTGTAAAAATGAACACCTCCTCGGTCATTTCCGATCTCGAAAAGAAAAGGGCCTCCTGCCTTTCGGCCATTGATACGGTCGAAGGGTATTCGAACAAAAAGCCGTCTCTTTTGGACGGCCTTTCGGGCAAGCGCGAGGTGGACGAAAAGCAGCTTGCATCGGCCTTTCTCGGCTTTGAAAAATACGCCGAAGTCTGCGACGGCATAAACGAGAGCGAAAGCCGCATCGAGGCGCTTAAAAACGAGCTGTCGCAGCTCCGCATTAAGGCCGACGGCCTTAAAATGTGGGAAAATCTTGACATTCCCACCTCCCTGAAAAACACCCGATTTACAAAATGCTTTATCGGAACGGTGTCGGAAAGGCTTTCCGGCGATACCTTTGACGGGATAAAGGACATTGCCGATGTGCATGTCATAAGCAGCACGAAAACCTCGACGGCGGTGTGCGTTATATGTCTTTTGACCGACGCGCAAAGGGTGGCTCTTTTTTTAAAGGAGCTTGGCTTTTGCGAAATTTCCGACAAAAGCGACCTCACCCCGAAAGAGCAGACGGAAGCCCTGGAAAGGCAGGCCGAGGAAACGGGTCAAAAAATCGGACGGCTTCAAAAAGAGATCGGCAAAAAACAAAGTGAGCTTGACGGGCTGAAAATTTATGCCGACTGTCTTTCGATAAAAATCGACAAATACGAGGGAATCAAAAATTTTGCGGCCACCAAAAAAACGGTGGTGATAAACGGATACATTCCCGAGAAATACGCCAAAAAGCTCTTTATAGAGCTTGAAAGGAAATACTCGGCGGCGGTGGAAATGTTTGACCCGGGCGACGGCGAGGATGTGCCGGTGCTGCTTGAAAACGACGGCTTTTCAAGACCTGTGGAGGGCATTACCGAGATGTACGCCCTTCCCTCAAAAACCGATCTCGATCCCACCCCCATAATGTCCTTCTTCTACTATCTCTTTTTCGGAATGATGCTTTCCGATGCGGGCTACGGCCTTGTTATGTGCATCGTGACCACCGTGGCTCTTAAAAAATTCGCACTGTCGGCCAAAATGCGTGAGACCATGCGAATGTTCAGGTTCTGCGGGATTTCCACGGTTTTCTGGGGAGCCCTTTTCGGAAGCTGGTACGGCGATCTGCCGCAGGTTATCGCCCGGGACTTTTTCGGGAAGGAAATCGGCTCGACGGCGCTGTGGTTTGAGCCTATAAACAAGCCTATGAAGCTGCTGCTCTTTTCCTTCGGACTCGGTATAATCCACCTTTTCGCGGGACTTTGCGCCAACTTCTATAAGCAGTGGAAGGCGGGAGACAGGGTTGGAGCCGTGTGCGATACCGTGCCCGTTATGATGACCGTACTCGGGGCGGCGCCGCTGGGTGCGGGGATACTGGTAAGCGTGCCCGATATACTTTCGAAAATCGGCGGATACCTTGCCCTTTGCGGCGTTGTGCTTGTGGTGCTTACCTCGTCGAGAAGCCCGAAAAACATTTTTGCAAGATTTTTCGGCGGACTTTACGGGCTTTATAATGTGGCTACCGGGTATTTAAGCGACATACTTTCCTATTCACGGCTGCTTGCTCTCGGACTTGCCACCGGCTGTATTGCACAGGTCATCAATCTGATCGGCGCAATGCCGTCAAACCCCGTGGCCGAGGGAATACTTCTCTTTATACTTTTCCTTACGGCTCACACCGCCAACATTGCCATAAACCTTTTGGGTGCATATGTCCATACCGACCGACTTCAGTTTGTCGAGCTTTTCTCGAAATTCTATGAGGGCGGCGGAAGAGCCTTTGAACCCTTAAAACAAAACACAAAATATATAACACTCAAGGAGGAAACAAGTAATGAATAGTTTAGGATTTGCACTTGCGATTTTGGGAGCGGCCGTTGCCGCGCTTTTTGCCGGAATAGGATCGGCAAAGGGAGTCGGAATAGTCGGACAGGCGGCTGCGGGAGTTGTGTCGGTCGATCCGTCCAAATTCAGCAAGGTGCTTATATTACAGCTTCTCCCCGGTACCCAGGGACTTTACGGACTGCTTACCGCAGTGCTTCTTTTAAGCCGTATCGGCGCTTTGGGAGGCACACCCGTCGAGCTTACCACCGCTCAGGGACTTATGTTTTTAGCCTCGGGACTGCCCATCGGACTTGTGGGACTTTTCTCGGGTATTGCCCAGGGCAAGGCGGCGGCCGCAGGCGTCGGTATCGTTGCCAAAAAGCCCGAGCAAAGCGGTAAAGGCGTCATTCTCGCGGCTATGGTCGAAACCTATGCCATTCTCGCCCTGCTTATTTCCATTCTCATTATCGTAAACATCAATATCGGCTGATCGTTAACGGTCAGGGTCGACAGATAATATGAGTATGATAATAAAGCAAGGTGATACGATCAATGTCAGGACTTGATAAAATAATCGAAACAATCGACGGCAGCTTTGAGCAGAGCTGTGACGACGCAATTGCCGAAGCAAAAAAACAGGCCGACGGCATTGCAAAAACCGCCGAGGCGCAGGCCCGTCAAACAAAGGCCGAGCTTTTGGCCCTTTCGAGGCAGGGCTTTGAGAGAGACTATGCGCGGTCGGTTGCCTCCTTTGAGGCCGAAGAAAAAAGAAAACTGCTTTATGCAAAGGTCAAAACGGCCGATGGGGTCATTTCAAAGGCTATGCGGAAAATCAAGGAGCTGCCCTGCGAGAGGTATTTTGATCTTTGCTTTAAGCTTTTTGAAAAATACTTTGACGGGGGAGACTGCGCAATGCTCTTTTCCCCCGAGGATGTAAAGCGTATGCCGCAGGATTTTAAGCAAGCGGTCGCACAAAAAGCGGGGCAAAGCAAGGTCGACATCCGCGGGGACGGCGAAATAAAGGGCGGGGGATTTGTGCTGGATTTCGGAGAAATCCGTGAAAACTGCACCTTCGACGCCCTGCTTGAAAACAAGGCCGACCGCATTAAGGACAGGGTCTTTGCCGCCCTGTTTGAAAAGGCGGTGTAAAAATGGAGGACGAGTACATCTTTGAGGTATCTAAGCTCAGAGCCCTTGAAGGAAGGCTTCTTTCCACCCGTCGGCTGCATGAAATGACCGAGCTTGGGAACGAAAAGCAGATGCTGGAATTGCTCGAAAGCGAGGGATATGAGATGTTCCCCGATTTTAGGGAAATTCTTGCGGCCAGAAGGCGCAGCCTGCTTTCACAGCTTTTTGAAACGGTGGAGAATTGCCCCGAGCTTGATGTTTTGCTTACGAAAAACGACATTCAGAATATAAAAACGGCGGTCAAGTGTATCGTCGCCTCAAAAAGCGCGGAGGGACTGTTTGTATATCCCACACGCATTGATACCGAAGGTCTTTTAAACAGCATAAGAGACGGAAAATTTGACGATATAGACGAAAAATACAGCGAAGCGGTAAAGCAGGGGTATGAGCTTATTTGCTCCACGGGCGACGGACAGCTTTTCGAGGCCTTTGCCGACAGGACGGCTCTTACCCTTATGAAAGAGGGCGCCGAGCGTTGCGGCGGCCGAATGCTTAAAGATTATGTGACCTTATTTATAATGCTGTGCGACGCCAAAACCGCCTTCCGCTGTGCAAAATACGGCAAGAGCGCGGAGTTTGCTCTTTCGGCAATATGCGGAACCGACGGGCTTTCAAAGGAGCTTCTTTCTCAGGCGGCTGCAAGAGGAACCGACGAGGTCATCTCTCTTCTTGAAAATTCCGATTTAAAGGAGGGGGCGGGGCTTCTTTTGACCGACCCGACAGCCTTTGAAAAATGGGGAAGCGACCGTCTTATGGACATCGCAAAGGGTGCAAAGCTCGAGGCCTTCGGTCCCGATCCGATAATAGCCTATTTTCTCGCTTGCGAGGCCGAGGTAAGGGCGGTTTCGACGGCGGTAATGTGCAAAAGAATCGGAGAAAGCGAGCAGCGCACAACGGAAAGGCTTGGTGAGCTGTATGTATAAGGTGGCCGTTATGGGCGACAGGGAGAGTATTTGCGGATTTTCCTGTCTCGGAATTACCCCCTTTGCCGTAACCGATAAAAAGGAGGCGGCGGGGATGTTGAAAAGGCTGAGCGACGGGCAATACGGGGTTATATAT
>CAKSPR010000065.1 GCA_934486455.1 uncultured Eubacteriales bacterium | reverse complement strand
ATTCCTTATCATTCCACCGTTACGGTGATGTCGAATTTAAAGCTTTGGCCTGCGGGGATTTTGAAATCTATGCCCCGCTCGATTGCCGTTTCGGGCTTGTCAAAGGGGGATGTGGCTATCTCCATGGCGATGTTGTACATCTCCTTAAATCGGCCGTTGTTTACCCACACGCCGATGTAGGGCAGCTTGTCCTTATCAAACCGCAGGGTCACCGCCTTTCCCACCGAGGGGACAAAATATCCAACCTTGCCTTCGCTCAGCTTATCGAGATAAAAGAATTTATAGGCGTTGGCGCTTTTGCTGTAATCTCCCGAGCAAAGGGCGGCTTTAGGAACGGCAAAAACATCGTTGCGCCTGCCGTACTGTCCGTCCTCGTCGAACATTATCTCGCCCTTGTCGCCGTCATTAAATGGGGTGACGGCATATCCGCCTTTTTCGGCCGCCGCCATAAAATGCGCCGCCCACATACAGCGAAAGTCGTCGCTGCCCGTGTTGGTTATTTCATAGCTTATTTTAACGCCGCCGTGCTCGCCCTCGGTCACGGTTTTTTTGTAGTCGTAATCAAGGCTTTTTGAATGGTAAAATGTCGTAAATCCGTCGTCTGACAGCTCAACCGAATGAGCCACACGGCAAACCTCTCCGTGGCAGGGGTATTCAACACCCTTTCGCGCTCCCTCGTCAAAGGACATGGGGTCTATGGTGGGGAACATGTCGTCGCAGCCCGAAACATCGCCCTCAACATAGCTTCCGCCTAAAAACTGGGGCTTGAAATCAGGGTCGGAATCGAGAGCCAAAAACTCCTTGCCGCTTTGCTTTTCCACAATGGATTGCAGGCGGCAGCCGTTTTCGGGCAGGAATTTTACCCTTATGCTGTCGGTTTCGCATTCGATGGCGAGAACGCCCTTGTATGTTGTTTTGTTAATTTTCATGGTGTATTTTCTCCTTTTAAATTAAGGTTTTAACTGCATGATTGGTTTGCATTGCGGGCCGCCCGTCGTTTTGTGCCGTGTCCGGCGAACGGGAGAGAAAGGGCGGGAGAAAAAAGGAAACGGGCAAATTGCGCGGCCGCTGTCAGCTTATACCGCCCGAGTGAGAGTCGAAAAGCCTTGCCGTTTTTTTGCGAAGCTCTTTATGCTCGGGCAGGGACAGGTCGGGATCGGATTTTATAAGCTCCTTTGCCGCTTTGGCCGACATTTTAACAAGCTCGGTATCGGTGGCAAGATCGGCAATTTTGAAAAGGGGAAGACCGTGCTGCCGCGAGCCGAAAAAGTCGCCGGGGCCCCGCATTTTTAAATCCTCGTCGGCTATTTTAAAGCCGTCGCAGGTGCTTTTCATGATGTCCATTCGCCGCTTTGACGCTTCGCTTTTGGCGTCGCTTATGAGAATACAGGTGGATTTAAAGCTGCCGCGTCCCACCCGTCCTCTGAGCTGATGGAGCTGAGAAAGGCCGAAGCGGTCGGCATTTTCGATTATCATAATGGCGGCGTTGGGCACATCCACCCCCACCTCAACCACCGTCGTGGCCACAAGAAGCTGTATCTTCCCGCTTGCAAAATCGGCCATGACCGCGTCCTTGTCCTTGGACTTCATTTTTCCGTGAAGCAGGCCGAGGCGGTATCCGGTAAAATCCTCCCTGCAAAGCCTTTCATAGGTCTTTTCGGCCGAGGCAACGGCGTCGTTTTCCCCCTCCTCAACAAGGGGACAGATGATATATCCCTGCTTTCCCGCGTCGAGATGCTTTTTGACATAGCCGCAGGCACGGGCACGGAGAGCCGAGGAAACGGCATAGGTTTCTATGGGGGTTCTGCCGGGGGGCATTTCGTCCAGCACCGAAAGATCGAGATCGCCGTAAATTATCAGCGAAAGACTTCTCGGAATAGGGGTGGCCGACATGACGAGAAGGTGGGGATTTTGTCCCTTTTCGGTCAATGTGGCACGCTGGTTAACGCCGAAACGGTGCTGCTCGTCGGTGACGCACAGGCCGAGATTTTTAAACTCCACCTTTTGCTCTATCAGGGCATGGGTGCCGATCAGAAGGTCGATCTCACCCTCTTTAAGAGCGCGGTATATCTCCTTTTTTCTTTTTGCGGTCAGGGAACCTGTCAGCAGGGCGATGCTCACATCCTCTCCCAAAAGCTTTTTAAGGGAGGAAAAGTGCTGGCTTGCCAATATCTCGGTGGGAGCCATAAAGGCGGTTTGCCAGCCGTTTTTAACGGCACCGTATAGAGCGCAGGCGGCCACCGCCGTTTTTCCCGAGCCTACATCACCCTGCAAAAGCCGCCGCATCGGCATGTCCTTTTTCATGTCCTCCGCTATTTCTCTCGCCGTTCGCTTTTGAGCATCGGTGGGGGAGAAGGGCAGTTTTTTGAAAAACTCGTCGCAGTGATCTTTTTCCATTTTAACGGCGGTTTTGGCGCGCTCGTTTTTCCGAAGGGTCAGCATGCCGAGGGAAAAGGTCAAAAGCTCGCCGAAAATAAGCCGTCTCTTGGCAATTTCTATGTCGTCGCGGTTTTCGGGAAAATTAATTTTAAAAAGAGCCTCTTTAAGGTCGATGAGGTTGCAGGCTTTGAGAATGTGCCCGGGAATGGGGTCGGTAATTTTGTCTCCCAAAGCCTCAAGGGCATTTTTTATGCACTTAGAAATGCTTTTGGAGGTCATGCCCGCCGTTTGAGGATAGACGGCGTATATTCTGTTTTGTCCGTCGGGGAAAATGTCGGGAGAGAGCATCTCCCTCAAAAGAAAGCCTCCGCCGACCCTGCCGTAGAAAAGGTAGGTCTCTCCCGTTTTCAGCCCCTTGGCGGCATAGATGTTGTTGAAAATAACGATTTTAAGGGGGGTACCGTCGGATTTCGCCGAGAAGGTATATACTCTTGTCCCGCCCGAGGAAATTCTGACCTCAGGCCCGCCGGTGATTCTTGCGCGGATACAGCATTTTTGTTCAAAGGGGGCGCTTTCGAGAGGGGTTATGACCGAGATGTCCTCGTAGGCGCGGGGATAGAGGCACAAAAGGTCGGAAACGGTGTAAACCGACAGCCTTGCAAAAAGAAGGGCGCGCTTTTCTCCCACTCCCTTTAAAAACCTTATATCGCTTTGCGGTGTCAGCTCCATTTTTCCTGCCTCCCATCCTTTTTGACGGCCGAGCTTTCGGCTTGTTTTTCGCCGTGTCTGCAAGGGCATTTTTATGCAATTCCTGCGGGTGCTTTCGACGGGGTGTTTTGCGGTTGATGCTTAGGGCGTTTTGCGCCTTGCTCTATGCCCGTTCGGCGGATTGTGCGGTTTTCGCACCCTGCATTTTTTATTTAATTCCGAAAAGCGTCTTGGCATTTTTTTCGGCCGCATTTAAAATTTCGTCGGTCGAAACGCCCCTTACCTCGGCAATTTTTTCGGCCGTATACTTTATCATGGTCGAATCACACCGATGTCCTCTGAAGGGTACCGGACTCATATACGGAGCGTCGGTTTCGAGAAGCAGGCGGTCGATAGGAACCTCTCTTGCCGCTTCAACCGGAACTCTGGCGTTTTTAAAGGTTACCGCTCCGCCGAGACCGATGTACATGCCGAGGTTCAGTATTTCCCTCATGGTTTCAACGCTGCCCGAAAAGCAATGCACGACCCCTTTCGGCCTTGTGCACCGTAAAATTTCAACCGTGTCGCCGTGAGCCTCTCGGTCGTGGACGATTATGGGAAGGGAAAGCTCGTTTGCAAGCTCTATCTGCCGCTTGAACTCCCGCTTTTGGGTGTCGCGGTCGACCCCTTCATAGTGATATTCAAGTCCTATCTCGCCGATTGCCACCACCTTTTCGGAGGCTGCCAGAGCCTTTAAGGCATCAAGGTCTACGGTGTCGACTATGTCCTCGGGGTATACCCCCACCGAGGCGTATACATTATCGTATTTTTGTGAAAGGGCAACGGCTCGTTTACAGCTTTCTATGTTTGTTCCGCAGGTTATGACCCCGCAGACCTTCTTTTCTTTAAATACCCTGTTAAAAAGGTCGTCACGGTCGCCGTCAAAGCGGCTGTCGTCGTAATGGGCGTGACTGTCGAAAATCATTTTATCCCTTCTTTTCTCAAAAAGCCGTAAAGCCCGCGCGGGGAGGTTAAGGGTTATGCCCGGCGTGCGGAAAACATATTTAGGCTTACATATAATTATAAAGTAACGGAGCGTCTTTTTCAAGACAAAGAACAAAAAAATAAAGCCCGGCGAAAAAATCGCAGGGCCAAAAAAGCATAGCCTATTCGAGGTCAAGAAGCCAATTTACCGAAACACCGAGAATGTCGGCAAAAGCAATCAGTTCGTAATCGTTGACATGTCTTATCTGACCCTCAATTTTGGAAAGACCGGAGGCATTCATTTCTATGCCTCTGATTTGAATTTGCGCCAGCAGGTCCTTTTGCTTCATACCGATTGATTTACGGCGCGATTCGATTTTCTTTCCTACAATGTTTGCTGATCCGATGTCTTTCTTTCTAATCCTCATTGGTGGAGCCTCCCTTTGTTGTCTTGTGCGATCGGAATTTTCTTTATATTTTTTATTTGACTTTTTCGGCACTGTAATTCCAATTGTAATATAATTCCTAAGTTTCTTTTTTCTAAAATGTAATTGAAATGACAATTAACAAATTTTTTACAACCGGGGCGCAATAATGCGGGGTTTTTGCGGCATTTTCGCCTCGATAGTGATATTCTACCACCGTTTGTTCCACATTGCAACAGTTTTATTGTTATTTTTTATTATTTATTCTTGTTTTTTTTTCGGTATGTGGTAAAATAACGGTGTAGAGAACAGGAAACAAACGGATTATATGGTTTAAATTCGCAAATCGTTCGTTTTTGCACGATTTTTTCCGCCGAAATTTATCCTGAAAAAGACCACAAAAGAAGGAAGTTTTAAAAATGAACTGCTTTTTGAACAATAAAGCCCGCTCGGCTCTTCTGACCGACTTTTGCCAATTCGGAATGGCATCGGGCGCAATGGGCGGGGACATTGCATCCCGCACGGCCTACTTCGACCTTGTTTACCGCGACATTCCCGACGGGGGCGGTTTTATCGTGTCGGCAGGCCTTTCCCAGCTTATCGATTATCTCAGAAATCTTAAATTCACCGACGAGGACATAGATTACCTCCGCTCTACCCAAAGCTTTTCGGAGGATTTTCTCAATTACCTTAAAAACTTCAAATTTACCTGCAGCGTTTGGGCGGTGCCCGAGGGAACGCCTGTTTTTCCCTTTGAGCCGGTTATAACCGTCAAGGGGCCTCTTATCGAGGCTCAGTTTATCG
>CAKSPR010000064.1 GCA_934486455.1 uncultured Eubacteriales bacterium | reverse complement strand
CAAGAGAAAACGAGATAATTTCCACCCTCTCGATTGCCACCTCCTCTTTGACCACCATTGTGGTGCTGGCCGTGGGCGTCGCGGCGCTGACACCCCTGCGCCCCCTGCTTCAGGAGCCCTCGCTGCAGCCCGCCTTCGACAATGTCGTTCCCGCCCTTTTCGGCGCAATGGCATATAAATATTATCGGAAAAACATGAAGATCGCTCTCGTGCCCCTTGTGGTCATGAGTCTGTTGTTTGTTTTTGTGCCCGCCCTTGTCAGCTCGACCAGCTTTATGATAATTCCGTCGGGAGCAATCGCCATCGGCATCGCTTATTATTTTTACAGGCGAGGCGCAAAGCGGCAAAAACCCGCCGACGGGCAGGAGGTCACCGCGGAGCATGAAATCGCAGACGGGCAGGGAAGCGCCGAACAATCGGAGGTGTCGGACAAATGAAAATCGCTCTTTTGATTTTAGCGGCAATCTTAGGATTACTGATACTGTTGCTTCTTGCGGCGGTGGTACATACCGTTTTTATGCCGTCGAAGAAATCCGATTATAAGCCCGATGAGGATGAAAACGAGTCTTTGGAGCTTGCAAAAAAGCTGTCGGAAATGATAAAATGCGACACCACCTCCCACGCGGGCGTTGCGGAAATCGAAAAATTCGAAAAATTTCACACCGTGCTTGAAAATCTGTTCCCCACGGTGCATCAAAAGCTTGAGCGCACGAATATCGACGGAAACCTGCTTTATTACTGGAAGGGAAAGAGCAGCGAGAAGCCCATTCTTCTCATGAGCCACCAGGATGTCGTCCCTGCCGAAGGTCAGTGGAAGTATCCGCCGTTTTCGGGAGAGATTGCCGAAGGAAAGGTATGGGGAAGGGGGGCGTCGGACACAAAAAGCTCGGTTATGGCATTTTTCGAAGCGGCCGAGCGACTTCTCAAGGAGGGCTTTGTCCCGCCTCAGGATGTTTACCTTGCCTCCTCCTGCACCGAGGAATGGGCGGGAGACGGAGCGCCCAAAATCGTCAGCGAGCTTAAACGCCGCGGGGTGGAGCTGTATCTTCTCTGCGACGAGGGCGGCGGAATTATCGAACAGCCCATCGGCGGAATAGAGGGGAATTTCGCAATGGTCGGAATATTTGAAAAGGGCAAGGCCGATGTGCGCTTTACCGCAAAAAGCAACGGCGGCCATGCCAGCGCTCCGCCTAAAAACACCCCGATTTCCCGCCTTTCGGCCTTTGTTACCGAGACCGAAAAACACAGCCCCTTTAAGAAAAAAATACCTCCGCAGGTTGCGGCCATGTTCAAGACCCTGGCGCCCTATGCGCCCTTTGGCTTAAAGCTGCTTTTCGGTAACACATGGCTTTTCGGACCTGTTTTAAAGGCGGCGTTGCCCGCCGTCAGCGCCCAGGCGGGAGCCATGCTTAAAACCACAATCGCATTTACAATGCAGTCGGGCTCGGACGCCTGCAACGTCATACCCCAGGAGGCCTCTCTTTACGCCAATATGCGTTTTATCCCTCATCAGGGGGAAAAGGAGAGCCTTGAAATAATCGAAAAGAGGGCACAAAAACACGGACTTGAAATGGAAATTTTACATTCCAACGATTACACCGAGCCGGTGGATATAAAGGGCGACGGCTATAAGAAAATCGAGCAGGTCATAAACGAGACCTTCCCCGGCCTTGCAAGCAGTCCCTATGTTATGACCGGCGCCACCGACGCTCAGTTTTATCAGCCCGTTTGCAAAAACTGCATTCGCTTTGCTCCTGTGATTTTTAAGCCCGAGCAGATGAAAGGAATGCATGGGCTTAATGAAAATATCGAATATAACTGCCTACCCGGTGCCGTGAGGTTTTACGAAAATCTCATCCGGGCCGAAAAATAATCAAAAGCGGCTGATACTCGATAAAAACATCAAAAAGAGAAAATCCCCGTTCCCTGCGGCAAAAATCTGTTGCAAAGGGTGGGGATTTTTTTGTTATATGCGCGGCAGCATGGATATGTGTGTTATGGTTTGCGCAACGACTGCTTACTTCTCCCGATCGGGTTTTTCGGCAAGCCTTTTTCGCATGCTCCGCCTGACCCGATTGATGTGCCTTTCAAAGTCTCCGCCGTTTAAAAGCTCGGTCAAAACATACTGCTCAAAGGTAGGGACGGTGCAGGAATAAAAGCCCAGCTTCCTTTCAAACTCGGCCGCGAGCCTTACTGGCAGCACCATATACCCCACGCGCAGGGAGGAGGAAATGGTCTTTGAAAATGTGTTGGTATAAATAACATTGTCGCGGCTTGCAAGGGCAAAAAGACTTTCCATGGGCGCCGATGAAACGGCAAATTCCGAGCCGTAATCCGATTCGATGATAAAGCGGTCGCCGCCGTTTGACCAGGCGATGTATCGGTGCCGTTTCGAGGCCGAGGCGGTGACTCCGCTGGGGAAGCTTTGATAGGGGGTGGTGTGTAAAACGCTTGCCCGGGATTTAAAAAGCGCTTCCGTATCGATTCCGTCCTTTTTAAGAGGCAAAAGCTCATATCTCGCCCCCGCCGTTTTATATATTTTTTCGATGACATCGTAAGAGGGGCTTTCTATTCCGTAAATTCTGTCCTTCCCGAGCAGCATTACCATAAGTCCGTAAAGATACTCTGCTCCCGAGCCGACTATTATTTGGTCGACCCCCACATTTATGCCGCGATTTCTTGCAAGATAGCTTTTAATAGCCTCTTTAAGGACGGTGCAGCCGGTGTTTGGAGATTTTTCGAGAATGACGTCGTAATAATCGGACAGCACCCGCCGCATGGTCTTGCTTAAAATCGACACCGAAAAGGTCGGATATGCAGAGGTGGCAGCAGAAACGGCAGTGGGCTCGGTCAAAGGCGACGCAGGCGGCGCCGAAAGGGGAGCGGCGGAATCGGAAATGTGAAGAAGGGAGGATCGGACGGACGGTACTTCGTCCGAACGAACAAAACCGTCGGATTTTCTAAAGGCAACAAAGTACCCGCTCCGCCGCAGGGACGAGGCATAACCCTCGTCGCAAAGCAGCTGATAGGCATGCTCCGCCGTAACGACGCTGACCCCCGTTTCCTCGGCCAGAATACGCTGAGAGGGAAGCCTGCCGCCAAAGGGATAGACCCCTTCGATAATATCGTCTCTTATCTGTTTATAAAGCTGCAAATAAACAGGCCGCTTGGTTTTATCAATTATATATTTCATCTGCCTATATTATTTTCTCCGTTTCTGCCTATTTTATATATGCAAAAGTATTATATAATACCCACATAAAAACTTCAAGGGGGAAAACCGATGAAACAGCAAAACGATATAAAAAATAAAACCGTATGGATATGCACGACGGCGCTTTTTATGGCGATTAATGTGGCGCTTAGCTCCTTCGGTCTGCCCGTTCCCGGGGGACATCTTTACCTTAACGATGTTGTTATCTGCCTTGCGGCCGTAATTCTCGACCCCGTTGCCGCATTTATGGTGGGAGGGGTTGGAGCCTTTCTCGGCGATCTGTTTTTCTATCCCGCGCCCATGTTTGTTTCCCTTGTCACCCACGGACTTCAGGCGGTGATAATCTCGGTCTTTTCCCACTATGTCATGAAAAAGCATCCCGTGGCCGCGTCGGCTGTGGGTGTGGCCGTGGGAGCGGTCATAATGGTTGTGGGATATTCTCTCGGTCGCGCCTTTATTTACAGCACCCCGGAATATGCCCTTTTAAAGCTGCCCTATCAGATATTACAGGCGGTTGTCGGCGCCGTTTTCGGAATGATACTCTGCTGGAAATGCGGCGTAAGAAAGCTTTATTATAAAAACATCGGCAAAACCGACCCCAAAAATCAACAGGCAAAAGGATAACAGACAAGAAAAAACGGCGTCCCGAAAAGGGACGCCGTTTTTTTCTTGTCTTCGCCGAAGTCTTCAGTGGTTCTTTTCCATTTTCGGCAAAATAGTCTGCCGATCAATACAGCTTAGAGCCGATCGGCAAAGAAGCGCGTTTTTTCTTTCTGATTACGCCTGTTATACCGATGCCGGCTCCGCCTCCGATAAACAGCAAAGCCATCCACAACACGAGGCTACTGTTATCTCCGGTTTTGGGAGGTCTCTGATCATCGGGCAGTTTTGCCGTTACGGTGTCGGCTTTGGTTATTTCTTTGTCCGCCGCAGAATCGCTGTAATACTTGTCGCAATCCTCGCAGTACCAGTATTCGATGTTGCCCTCATCGGTTTCGGTGGCCGGCTTTTTATCAACATGTTTAAGGTCGGAATGATTATTCTCGTCAAGCTCGCCGTAGGCCTTTCCGCAGATTCCGCAGATCGCTTTATCCTTACAGCTTGCCTCTCCGCCGCTGTGATCGGAAAGAACCTTTCCGCAGATGTCGCAGATGTGGTCGTTGTCGGCGTCGATGCATTCACTAAGCGTTGCACCGCAGTAATCGCACTTATGATCCTTGTTGTCGTCTGCACATTCACCGAGTGTCGCACCGCAGTAGTCGCACTTATGATCTTTGTTTTCATCCGCACACTCGCTGAGCGTCGCACCGCAGTAGTCACATTTATGGTCTTTATTATCGTCTGCGCATTCGCTGAGCGTCGCACCGCAGTAGTCACATTTATGGTCTTTATTATCGTCTGCGCATTCGCTGAGCGTTGTACCGCAGTAATCGCACTTATGATCCTTGTTGTCATCCGCACACTCGCTGAGCGTTGTACCGCAGTAATCGCACTTATGATCCTTGTTGTCGTCTGCACATTCACTGAGTGTTGCACCGCAATAGTCACATTTATGATCCTTGTTGTCGTCTGCACATTCACTGAGTGTCGCACCGCAGTAGTCGCACTTATGATCTTTGTTTTCATCCGCACACTCGCTGAGCGTTGCACCGCAATAATCACACTTGTGATCCTTGTTTTCATCCGCGCACTCACTCAAGGTCGCACCGCAGTAGTCACATTTATGGTCTTTATTATCGTCTGCGCATTCGCTGAGCGTTGCACCGCAATAATCACACTTGTGATCCTTGTTTTCGTCTGCACATTCACTGAGCGTTGCACCGCAGTAATCGCACTTGTGATCCTTGTTTTCGTCTGCGCATTCGCTAAGCGTTACACCACAGTAATCGCACTTGTGGTTTTTATCCCCGTCGGCGCAATTGTCCGTTTCGACGCCTGTACAGCCATCCACCGTGCATCTGCGGGTGTGGGTACCGTCGCCGTTTGACGACCACTGACCGAAAGTGTGCCCGTCGTTGACCGTAACGGTCATCTCGGTGCTGTTGCCTGCCTTGTCGGTAACAACAACTTTCTGCTGTCTGTCGGCCGGAGAAAGAACGAAGCTTCCATGCTCGTCAAGTGTGACATCGGTTCCGTTTACCGTGACGATATCTAAATATTTCTCGGTAACGGTGACGGTCTGTGCATCGCAGTAGGTCTTGCCGTCCTCAATGCCGGTAATAACGGGGCTTGTGCCGTCAAGCACAATGCCGTCCGAGCAAATGT
>CAKSPR010000063.1 GCA_934486455.1 uncultured Eubacteriales bacterium | reverse complement strand
GTCTATGTCAAAGTCATAATAAAATCCGTCCTCGATAGCGGGGCCGATGCAAAGCTTGACATCGGGGAAAAGGTGTTTGACCGCCTGAGCCATAATGTGAGAGGCGGTGTGGTTGAATGCGCGCTTGCCGTCCTCGTCGTCGAAGGTCAAAAATTCGAGGTCGCAGTCGTTTTCAACGGGGGTGCGAAGGTCGCAAACCCTGCCGTTTATCTTACATGCACAGGCCGCCCTGTAAAGGCCCATGCCGATGGACTTTGCGATTTCGAAAGCCGGTGTTCCCTTTTCAAAGGGCTTTTGCTCTCCTCGCAGATTTACATTGATTTCTGACATATCTATCACTCCAAAAATTATTTTAAAAAAACAAAACACTCCACCCAAAAACAGGGTGAAGTGTTACTCCACGGTTCCACCTGAATTACGGCAAAGGCCGTCACTCGCGCGTTTTATAACGGAAACGACCCGTCCGCCTTGAATACGGCGGCTCTGACGAGGGTGGTCTTCACGCAATTTCTCGGTTTGCCGCTCTCAGCCGATGACGGCAATTCTCTTTAAGCCGTGCCCGCGGCGCACCGCAGACCCCTTCGGCCTTTACCGAGGAAAAAGGCGCTACTCTTCCTCCTAAACGATTTGATCCGATTTTTTATTTTTATGCTGCACAAAACAATGATAACCATATCCTGTACAACAGTCATTCTAACACCCGCAAATGCCCATGTCAAGTGGCAATATCATAATATTTTTTCGAAAGAAACATGTGCAATACATTATGCATTTGTTGCGCCGGTACCGCGCCCGTATTCTTTTCGTATTCTTTCCGTATCCTTGGCCGACGCAATGCCGCGGGAAAATCCTCTGTGGGCGCATTGTGAAATCCGTTGGGACACTGCTAAGCCTTGTCCCTGACAAATTTTTTCCA
Organism: uncultured Eubacteriales bacterium; assembly: GCA_934486455.1. Lineage (GTDB taxonomy): Bacteria > Bacillota > Clostridia > Oscillospirales > Acutalibacteraceae > UMGS1484. The sequence continues at coordinate 5,145 of CAKSPR010000063.1, read as the reverse complement.
CGGCAGGCAGGACAAAAGGGCAAAAAGCAGTCCCAGCGCCGCAGCCGCCGCAAAAATCTTCATGGAAACTCCCCAACCGCTGTTTTCGGTAACAAGAGCCACACCGTATATCGAAAGGGCGCTTCCCACATATGTGCAGGCGTTAAGAATTCCCGAAACAAGAGAAACATGGCCGGTTTTTAAGAAATAAGGGGGCAGCATACATATCAGCATGACATTTGCCCCGTGCATACAGCCCGTTGCAAGGGTCAGGCAGATAATTGAAAGTGCCATGCTGCCGCTTCCGAAAAAGCACATGACGAGCAGACAGGCAAGGCAAAGCGCAAAGAAAAAGGCGGCGCAAAAAACCTCGTTGGGGAAAACACGGCGGTTTAAAATCTCGGCCAGTTTGCAGAAAATTATACTGAATACCGGCATCCCCACGCCCGTCAATATCGAGGCGGCGCTTTCGAGGTTAAAGCTGTCGGATATGTAGGTGGGAAGCCATGTCGTAACGCCGTCCCGGATAATGCCCTGAAAGATTATGGCCAGCATTATCATAACAAGCATTATGACCGTGCCCGTTTTAAGAGCTTTTCTTCCGTTTTGCACCGTTTTCACGGCGTCCCTATCCTTAAAGCCGCAGGGCAAAATCGGCACAAGGGTGTTTTCGAAGCAGGTCATTTTTCTCTGCCAAAGGAAGGCCGCCAGAGCCGCAGCCGCCGCCGCAATATAAAAAATCGACCGCCATCCCCAAAGGGAAACGCACACCGGCGCAAAAAGGTATATGACAATGGTGCCTAAAGAGCCTCCCCACGACACGCTGACCGTGGCGGTCTTGTATCGCTCGGGAGTGAGGTATTCGGAAAAAATACGCACAATGGGCGGCCACATAAGAGCCTGAGCAAAGCCGTTTACGCACCACGCCGCCGTCAAGTAAAGGGCGGACGGGCAAAAGGGCACCGCGATATTCATTGCGGCCGAAGCAAGCAATCCTATGGTTATCAGCTTCTTAGGGCTTATCTTATCCCCCAAAAGGCCGCTTATGACCTGCCCCGCTCCGTATGTTATAAAAAGTCCGGTAACGGCAGCGCCGGCGGCGCTTTTTGCATAGCCCTCGCTTTCGATTATATTCACCATCACCGCGCTGTAATTAAGGCGGGTAAGGTAGCTGATGAAATAAACCAGCGAGCAGGCCGTCACAATGCCTGAAAAGCCTTTGTTTTTTTGTTTATCTGTGTTCAAGTACAATGGAAAACCTTCTGTCAGCTCAGCCGCGGTCGACTGTTATCTTTTCTTTCTTGTAAAGCTCGAAAATATCGTCGTCAAGACCGGGGTCGGTTATAAAGGTCATACCGGCGGTTATGTCGCTGATTTTGAGCATGGCATTTTTCTCGAATTTGTTGCTGTCGGCCAGCACAAAAATCTTGTCGGCCGCCTTGAGCATGGCCTTTTGCACAAGGGTAAGATCATAGTTGTAATCGGTAATTCCGTTTTCAAGAGAAACGGCCGAGGGAAATACAAAGGCCTTGTTGGCATGGAGATTTTTCAGGGCGTCCAAGGTCAGATCGCCGTAAAAGGCATTTTCGTCCCTGTGGAAAAATCCGCCCAGCATTATCATGTTCATTCCGTTGATTCCCGAAAGGTTTGTAAAAACATCGTTGCTGGCGGTGATTACGGTAAGGCTTTCGAAACGGCCGGCAAGGGTCTTCGAGAATTCATAGGCCGTGCTTCCCGTATCGATAACAATTATATCGCCGTCGTTTATGTAATTGCAGGCAATGCGGGAAAGGGCCTGCTTCTGACTGCGGCAATCATCCTTGCGTGATTCGAGCTTTTTCATGGGAACGGATTTTTTAACCGATATTGCTCCGCCGTGGGTACGCCTCAAAAGACCGTCGCTTTCCAGCTTCATTAAATCCTTTCTGAGCGTTTCCCCGGTCACTTCGAATATCTTTATAAGCTCCGATGATTCGACCGAGCCGTTTTTTTCCACCATCTGATGTATCTTGGTTCTTCTTTCGACCGCTAACATCTGCAAACCTCCCATATATATTTGTTATATTCTAACCCAACTTTTCGCAAATGTCAACAACCCAAAGCGCACTTTTTTCCACTCTGAAAGAAACTTCCAAATCGCCGTATGTCATTTTATATATTCTATCGGGATCGTCGTGATAAGAGGGGCGGGGATCGCCCGACAGAATTTCCTTAAGCTCCCGCACCTTTTGCTCCTGCAGCTTTTCACAAAGCCTTTCGGGTATTTCCACCGAAAGCGAATACCCCTCTTTTTCCTTTGCAAAGCCTCCCCTTGCCTCGGGCTTGCATTCCACCGACGGCAGATAGGGCTTTATGTCGTATATGGGGGTGCCGTCGCAAAGATCGGCTCCCGATATTTTAAGCACGGTGCCCCTTTCCTTATCATTAACGATGTCTTCAAGCTCCACAAGGGACAGGCCGATGTGATTGGGCCTGAAGGGTGAACGGGTGGCAAAGACCCCCATTCTTATGTTTCCGCCCAGTCTCGGAGGACGGACGGTTAAGGATACGCCTTTCTTTTCTATTCGGTCAAATCCCCACAAAAGCCATATATGGGAATATCCCTCAAGTCCGCGAAAGGCGTCGGGTGAGGAATATTCGGGCAAAAAAACTATCTCGGCCTTTGTGTTTGCAAGACCGCTTTGGCGGGGAATTCCGAATTTTTCTTTAAAGTCGCATTTAATGCGGCCGATAGGTTCAATGTTCATGGGATTTTTTCGGTATTTCCTTTCCTGTCAGCTCGGCGTAGGATTGCTCCTCGGCCTCGGTAAGGGGCGGCGTCGGAACACTGCCCGTACATTCCCCCGAAGAGACCACGCCGGATATATCGGGATAATATTTCCTTTTAAGTCTTTTTTTCAAAGAACTCACTCCTTTGAAAATATGCTTTCCGAAAAGGAGTGCTTTATTCCGTCTTAATGACCTTATAGCCCTCTTTTTCCACGGCTGATTTAAGGGTCTCGTCAGAAACATCACCGTCAAGGATTACCTTGGCAAGTCCGCTTTCGTGGCTTACATCGGCGCTTTTAACGCCCTCCGTGCTCTCCAAAGCCGCCTTTACCCTGCCCGAGCAGTGCCCGCACATCATTCCCTCGATAAGCATTGTTTTTTCGGTTGTCTTTTCCATTTTGTTTTGCTCCTTTACCTTAATTTTTTCTTTGCCGTTATCGCCCTTGCGGGTGCCGTTTTCCTTGCCGTCGGTCTCTGCCGTCGGCTTTTTCATCTTAAAGAAATTGAGCCGCAAAGCGTTTGTCACAACGCAAAAGCTCGAAAGGCTCATGGCCGCCGCACCGAACATCGGATTAAGCTCCCAGCCCAGCAGGCTTATAAAAGCTCCTGCGGCAAGGGGAATCCCGATAATGTTGTAAATAAAGGCCCAGAACAGGTTTTCCTTGATATTTCTCAGGGTCTTTTTGGAAAGCTCTATTGCGCCCGCCACCTGGCTTAAGCTGCTACCGGTAATGACCACATCCGCAGAATCTATGGCAATGTCGGTGCCCGCTCCCACTGCGATTCCCACATCGGCCGCAGTAAGGGCGGGAGCGTCGTTGATTCCGTCGCCCACCATAATGACCTTTCCGTCCGATTTGTACTGTCTGACGGCCTGTTCCTTACCCTCGGGAAGCACGCCCGCAATGACCTCGTCAACCCCCACGGCCTTTGCCACGGCGTCGGCGGTCTTTCGGTTGTCTCCCGTCAGCATAACGGTTTTAATGCCCATTTTCTTCATGTCGGAAATTGCCGACATGCTGTCCTCTCTTATTTCGTCGGCAACGGCGATTATTCCGAGAAGGGTATCATCCTCGCAGAAGAACATGGGGGTCTTGCCCTGTCCCGAAAGTGCCTCGGCGGCGTCCTTTGCCGCCTTGGATATTTCCGCCTGTTCCGAAATGTATGCCGCGTTTCCGCCGAGAAGGGTTTTACCGCCGATTTTTGCACATATTCCCTTCCCCGAGACCACCTTTATCCCGTCGGTTTCAGAAAGAGATATTCCCTGCTTTTTTGCATAATCGACAACGGCCTTTCCGAGAGGGTGCTCGCTTTTTTGCTCGACAGACGCGGCGGCGCTCACCAGCCTTTGCCCGTCGCAGCCTATGGGCACAATGTCGGTAACGGCGGGCTTTCCCTTTGTTATGGTGCCCGTTTTGTCAAGCAGCACGGTTTTTGCCCGCCCGGTCTGTTCGAGAGATACGGCGGTTTTGAAAAGCACGCCGTTTTTGGCTCCCACGCCGCTTCCGACCATAACGGCCACCGGAGTGGCAAGGCCGAGGGCGCAGGGGCAGCTGATAACAAGCACCGATATGGCTCTGCCGACGGCAAATCCGAAATCCTTGCCGATAAGCAGCCACACTATAAGGGTTAAAAGGGCTATTCCGATAACCGTGGGAACAAATATTCCCGACACCTTATCGGCAAGCCGTGCCACGGGCGCCTTTGTGCCGGCCGCGTCGCTGACCGTTTTTATTATCCTTGCAATGGCGGTGTCCTCTCCGACGCCCCTTGCCTCGCATTTTATATATCCCGCACGGTTGACGGTTGCAGCCGAAACCTTATCCCCTTTTCCTTTCTCGACAGGCAGGCTTTCGCCTGTCAGAGCCGATTCGTCCACCGAAGCCTCGCCCTCCAAAACAACTCCGTCAACGGGAATGTTTCCGCCCGAGCGCACAACGAAAATGTCGCCGACCTTGACCTGAGAAACGGGTATTTCGGTCTCATTTCCGTCGGTTATAACAAGGGCGGTTTTGGGGGTAAGATCCATAAGCGCCTTAATGGCGTTGGTGGTCTTTCCCTTTGAACGGGCCTCAAGCATTTTGCCGAGAGTTATAAGAGCCGGTATCATTGCGGCCGATTCAAAATAAAGGCCGTGATAAAGCTCCATTTGCACCATACTGTCGGTAACGGCAGTCATTTTAAAGAGAATATATGTGCTGTATAAAAAGGCGGCGGCCGATCCCATGGAAACAAGGGTATCCATATTGGGCGAGCGGTTTATGATGCCCTTAACGCCGTTTATAAAGAATTTTTGGTTTATCACACACACTGCTCCCGACAGAATCAGCTGTAAAAGTCCGAGAGCAATGTGATTATGCTCGAAAAACGACGGCACGGGAAATCCCCACATTGCGT
>CAKSPR010000062.1 GCA_934486455.1 uncultured Eubacteriales bacterium | reverse complement strand
ACAGGGCTATGATTAGAGAGGTTAGCTTTACCATAACGCAATCATTTCTTTGACCGTCAGGAAATGTTACGGAAAGACGAGCGTAGAGGTGTTCATTGACAGCAACTTTTTCGTTACAAGAAATCTTACTACCCCTCAGTCTCGGCGGGGCGCCGAGCCGGCTCCCCTGACAAGGGGCGCCACGGCTTAGTTTTAGCGGTAGTTATTGTGCATTGACATGTGCGCCACGGCTTAGTTTAGTCTTCAAGTTATGTGCATTGATATAAGCGCCACGGCGGTGTAGAGGCTTTCGGCCGTGTGCGTTGACGAGGGTGTCACGACTTAGCAGCTCCTTTTATCCCTGTGCATTGACAAAAGGCGCCACAAGCTCAGCGTTAACTTTTATCCTTGTTGCATTGATATGAACGGCACTGCTTTGCTTTTTGTGTTTGGCTGTCGGGAGATGGGGAAAGGGCGAGAGGAAAGGGCGGGTATGAGTGCTTGACTTTCCCGCATATATTGTATATAATGACTTTGTACACCTTAACCACAACGAACACATACAAACGCGATTTTGGCGGAGAAAAATCCCCGCATCCTGCATTAAAATGCTCGTTGATCCGGCGCCTATGAACGGTGAACACGATGCCGCGCGGGAAAAGGGACGAGCGAAACCGCACGGTGTTCGACCATCTGTTGCTTATATTATAATTGCTTGTTTTTCGGCGAGCTTTTTCGCAAAACAATTTCATAAATTTTTACTGCTTCTTTACATCTTTTTATTGCGGCCGTGCCGAAAGGTAGGCACCGCCCCGCCGCAACCACTTCTTTAATAAACACACAGGAGAGCGTAGCTAATGAGTCAGACGGACAAGAAAACGGCCAAGGCCCCCCCCAAAAAACCCAATCGGCTGAAAAAGGTGCTGTCCTTTTTGGCCTTTGCACTGATAAATGTGGGGGTCATAGCATATATAGCAATAAAGGAATTCGGCGGAGGAAACAGCCAGACCGAAAAGGTGGCTCTTTCCCAAATCAATCTGTTTTTCATTCTTGCGGGAGTTGGCTGCTTTGCGGTTTGCATCCTCATGGAGACCTTTAAATATGAGGCTATGATACGGGCGACGGCCGGAAAAAGCGACAAGCAGACCGCCTTTGAGGTTGCGGTGCTTGGAAAATACTACGATAACATCACGCCCTTAGGCGCAGGCGGTCAGCCCTTTCAGATATTTCATCTCAAAAAGCGGGGATATACCGGCGGAACGGCGGCCTCCCTTCCCATTGCGGGATTTGTGGTGCTTCAGATGGCCTTTGTGTTCCTTGCTCTTATCGTGTTCATCTTTAACGGCAAGGCCATTGACGAATATCCTCTTATTAAATATTCGGCATACATAGGGCTTTTGTTTTATGCCTTTGTGCCCACCGTTATCGTGCTTTTTTCCCTTATGCCGAAAACCTTCGGCAAGATAATAAAGGGCTTTTTATGGATCTTTCACAAGATGCACCTTGTCAAGAATTTTGAGCAGACCAGTCAGAAGGTCTTTGTTTCCCTTGAGGAATACCGCCAGAGTCTCGTGCTTATTTCAAAGACCCCCATGCTCATTTCAAAGACATTTTTCTTTTCGCTTATCTATGAAATAGCTCTCATGTCCATGCCTTACTTCGTGCTCCGGGCCTTCGGCGTCCATGAGGGATTTATACATCTTTTCTCGCTCTGTGTTTTTATTTATGCGGCCATTTCCTTTATTCCCACCCCCGGAAACGGCGGTGCGGCCGAAAGTATGTTTTACGCCATATTTGCCTCCCTTGCCGGAAACATGCTTTTCTGGGCGGTGCTTGTGTGGCGGTTCCTTTGCTATTACGCCTTTCTTATAATGGGAATATTCGTCATCTTCACCAACTCCATGCGGGGCAGGGGAAACGGTAAAAAGCGAAAGCTGAGCAGCACCGCCTCCTCGGTGCAGTTTACCGATACCTTTTTCCCCGTTTCGGACGGGGTGTCGCAGACGGTGGACAGTCTCGCCCAGCGCATGAACGAGGTCGGATATTGCTGTGTTGTTTGTCCCTCCTCCGATACCGCATTTAAGGATCGTTTCCCCTACGATGTAATAAGGGTGCCGTCGGTAAGACTGCCCTTTGCCGGAAAGGTGCCGCTTCCCTCCTTTGAGCGGGGTCTTAAAGCGCGGCTCAAGGAAGGAAACTTTACCGCATTTCACGCCCACTCGCCCTTCGGAATAGGTAAATACGCCCTTAAAATGGGCAAAAGGCTGGGCGTGCCGGTAATCGCCTCCTTCCACAGTCAGTATTGCGACGAGCTTATTTCGCTTTCCAAAAACCGCTTTGTGGGACGGCTTATTTCCAATTCCATTGTTAAGTTCTATTGCCGGGCAAACGAGGTGTGGGCTCAAAGCCGCAACACCGCCGAGGTGCTGCAAAGCTACGGCTTCCGCGGGGACATTAAAATCGTCGGAAAGGGAACCGAATTTATCGGGGAATATGTTCCAGACGACCGAATCTGCGCCCTTAAAGAGGAGCTGCTTATTCCCGAGGACAAAAAGATATTGCTTTATTTCGGGGCGCTCAGCCAAAAGAAAAATGTCCGTCTGGTCATTGATACCATGCTTGAGCTTAAAGAAACGGGAGACGACTATATCCTGCTTTCGGCGGGCAGAGGACCTGACGAGGAATACATAAAGGCCGTGACCGAAAAGCTGGGCCTTGGCGGAAGGGTTATTTTCCTCGGCCATATTGCCGACCGCTCCAAGCTTTTGGCCGTTATTTCCATGGCCGATCTGCTTATATACCCCTCTCCCGACAACAGCTTTCCGTCGGTCGTTCGGGAGGCTGCCGCCCTTTCGACCCCGTCGTTGGTGGCCGAGGGCTGTGCTTCGGAATATATAAGCAACAATGTTAACGGATATTTCGCCGAGGCCAATCCCGAGGCCATGGCCGCAAGAATTAAAGAAATATTTGAAAGCGGAAATCTTGAAGAGGTGGGAGATGTGGCCAAAAACACCCTGCCCACCAGCTGGGACGAGATCGTGAGAGAGTCTAACATGCGGTATAAAAAAGCGGCGCGGGAGCTGCAAAAGCGCAGGAAATAGTTTTTGGGAGACGCCGCGGCGGAAAAGCCGTGTTGAATGCTGCAAAAACGACCGGCGGCGCACGGTATACGATTCCGTCTGCTTACTCCGGAGGTGTTTTTACTTGTCAGATAAATTTTTCAGAAGAACATGGGCGCAGGTTGATTTAGACGCCCTTAAACATAACTTTGAAACGCTTCGCTCCATCGTGCCGAGCAGCGCTCAGATAATGGGCATTGTCAAGGCCGACGCCTACGGCCACGGGGTCGAGATGATCTCCAAGACCCTTTGCGATTTAGGGGTCGACCGCTTTGGCGTTTCCTCTGTTTCCGAGGCCGAGCAGCTGCGCTCCTTCGGCATAAAAAAGCCTGTGCTGATTTTGGGATATACCCCTCCGGAGCTGGCGAAAGAGCTTTTTGAAAACGACATTACCCAGGCGGTTTACGACCTTGGCTATGCAAAAGAGCTGTCCTCTGCCGCAGAGGCCGACGGAGTACGCATAAAGGCTCATATAAAGCTTGATGTGGGCATGGGCAGACTGGGCTTTTTGGCCAAAAACGACAGCTGTATCGACGAAATAAAGCAGGTCGCCGGCTTCGGCGGTCTTGACATAACGGGGATTTTTACCCACTTCCCCTCGGCCGACAGGGACGGCGACGAAAGCGGAGAGATAACAAAAAAACAGGCGGCGCTTTTTATCGACCGCTGTAATGCCCTTGAAAAACAGGGGATACATTTTGAAACAAGGCATTGCTGTAACTCGGCGGGATCGCTGACCATCGGCAAAAGCGAGGCAGGGCTTGACTGCGTCAGAGAGGGCATAACCCTGTATGGGCTTTCTCCCTCGGCGGCTCTTAAAGGGGCGGCAAAGCTTTGCCCTGTCATGTCGCTTAAAACGGTGGTTTCTATGGTCAAAACAATTGACGCGGGCGATACGGTAAGCTACGGAATGACCTTTACGGCAAAGAAAAAAATGAAGCTTGCCTCGGTCTGCATAGGCTATGCCGACGGCTATCCCCGCCGCCTTTCTTCCAAGGGCTATATGCTTATAAAGGGGCAGAAGGCTCCCATTGTCGGCAGGGTGTGCATGGATCAGCTCATGCTTGATGTGACCGACATTGATGATGTTAAAATCGGCGATGAGGTTACGGTTTTCGGAAAGAGCGGAGAGGCCGAGCTTTCGGTGGACGAGGTTGCCGCCGCCGCCGACACCATTAACTACGAGCTGGTTTGTATTCTCGGAAAAAGAGTGCCGAGGGTCTTTTTAAAGGACGGAAAGGTTCTTTCGGTAACCGATTATATAAACAACGGTCACTGATTAAACGGTAAGGAGAAGGTCGGCGGGATTTTAAAAACAAAGGCGGCAGAGTATAGCCGCGGTCATAACGCACACAGCCGAAAAACAAAGGGAAAAGGGAGAGGAAAAAATGAAGGCACAGGATGTTTTTAACGATCGGTCGGCGGCTTTTTCCCGCTCGCCCCAAAACCGCAGTCGCTATATCCCGAGAAGGCAGGCGGCCGAGCCTTCCGATCCGACAAAGGGATCGACGGACTGCCGCGTTTCTCTTGGCGGGGCTTGGTATTTTCGCCTTTTTTGCGGCATTTCCGAAATCGACGGCGGTCTTCTTAAACAGGCGGCCGATCTTTCGGGATTTGAAAAAATCGACCTGCCCAAGGCTCTTTTAAGAGAGGAAGGACTGCCCTTTTGCTTTCCCGACATTCCCGATACCGCCGGTGCCGCCCTTTTTTGCAGGGATGTTGATGCGGACTTTTCGGGCCGGAAGACATTTCTTGTTTTTGAGGGATTTACGGGAATGCTGGCCGTTTTTATCAACGGCATCGAGGCCGGTTTTGCCTCGGGCGGCGGAAATCTTTGCGAATTTGACGTTACAAGGTTTTTATCCCCGGGTAAAAACCGTTTTTGTATTGTGCTTTTGTCTGCTTGCAGTCAAAGCTATTTTAAATCGGACAGCTCCCGCAAATTTTTCGGAATAACCGAGCCGTTTTATCTTCTCACCCGCGAAAAGGGGCACATCTGCGACCTTGTGCTTGAAGCCGCTCTCTCTGAGGGCTTCGGTCAGGGAAATCTCACGGCCACCCTTTCGGGGGAATTTTTTTCGGCGGGGGAATGCCGCCTTTTTGACGAGGACGGCAAGTGCGTTGCAAACGGAAGCTTTGACGAGGACGGAAAGGCCGCCCTTTGCCTGAACTATCCCCGGCTGTGGTCGACCGAGCAGCCCGATCTTTACCTCTTTGAGGCAGAGGTTTGCGGAGAATTTATTTATAAATACATCGGATTTAAACACATAGATTTTGATTTAAACGAAGGGCTGCGGCTCAACGGACGGAAGGCCCGCTTTCACGGAGCGGTTTACGATTCCGTCGGAAAGACCGAGGGAGAGGTCAAGGCCGATATTCTGACCCTTAAACAAAACCATATCGACGCGGTTGTTCTTAAAGGCGGGGCTCACCTTGACCGTGCGCTTTCGCTGTGCGACCGTTACGGGATTATTGCCGTTGCGGATGTGGGTATAAGCTCCGAGGCCTTCGACAGGGCGGGCAGCCGCCGCATTTACGACGACGGAACCGTCTTTCCGATTATCGAAGAGGAAATCGTCGGACGGATAACTCTTTTTAAAAGCCATACCTGCCTTGCAGGCATCGGATTTTTCGACTTTTGCGGCGACGGAAAGAATGTTTATGACGCCATTTCCCTTTGCAAGGGGCTTTGCGGTCTTCCGATATTTTACGCCGGAGAGCCGGCGGACACGGTAAGAACAAGCAGCTTTGAACAGCGTCCCGACATATATTTTACCGACCGTTCCCTTAAATGCTTCGACGATCCCTTTGCCGGCAAAAAGCCCGTGGCGGTTCTCGGTAAGGCTCCCGAAACCGACGACATACGGGTGCTCGGCGCCTTTGACCTTTTCCCCTTTGAGCATCTTTGGGAGCTTAAAGCCGCTCGCCCCTTCTTTAAGGTCGACGAGATCGATGCAGGGTCGGGAGATTTTTATATAACCAATCTTTTCAGCTTTTGCTACCTTTCTCATCTTGAGTGCTCCTTTGAGGTGACAAGCAGGGGAAGGGTCACGGCAAAGGGCTTTGTGGGGGCGCTGCCCCTTTCTCCGGGAAAGTGCGAGAAGGTGCATGTCGATTTTGCCCTGCCAAAGGGCGACGAAAACTACATTCGCTTTGAATTCAAGCGGCTGGGCGACTGCAAGTGGGCAAAGGACGGATTTTCCGAAGGGTCGGTGCAGTTTAAGCTTCCCGACTGCACGGGAAAAGATGATGAGAGCGACGGCTCATACAGCAGGGCATATGACGAGTTATACGGCAGCTCGGACGGGTTTGACCGAAGCGGCATGACCGACGGCAGAGGCGCAGATCTTTACGAAGACCTGAGAGATGACACAGGCGGCTCGGCCGATACTGCCGCCGCACGGTCGGGCGCTCCGCAAACAGCCGAAAACGACGGAATGATAATCG
>CAKSPR010000061.1 GCA_934486455.1 uncultured Eubacteriales bacterium | reverse complement strand
GGAGCGGATTACGAGGCTCGAACTCGCTACCTCCACCTTGGCAAGGTGGCGCTCTACCAGATGAGCTAAATCCGCAACTGCAAAAGGTATTATAACGGCAAAAAGGCTGTTTGTCAACAGTTTTTTTAAAAATAAATAACAGCGGTCAAACGGGAGGGAAAACGGGTGAAAAATAGGGTCTAATGACTTGCTTTTTTTGCGTTATTATGATAGAATAATTTGAATAATTATATTGGGGGCGCTGTGTCGTGATAATTTTGGGTATCGACCCGGGATATGCCATCGTCGGCTTCGGCGCCGTCAGATATGAAAAAAACCGTTTTACGGTGCTTGGGTACGGTGCCGTAACCACCCGTGCCCACACCGAGTTTACCTCCCGTCTCGAAGAAATTTACGACGGAATGGCAGAGCTCATCGAAAAATACCGTCCCGACTGTGTTTCGGTGGAAAAGCTCTATTTCAACACCAACACCACAACGGCCATTGCCGTGGCCGAAGCAAGAGGCTGTATACTTCTTGCGGCAAAAAAAAATCTTGTACCCGTTTACGAATACACACCTCTTCAGGTAAAATCGTCGGTAACGGGATACGGAAGAGCCGAAAAGAAGCAGATCATGGAGATGACAAGGATACTGCTGGGGCTTGAAAAAATTCCCCGTCCCGACGATGCCGCCGACGCTCTTGCTCTTGCGGTGTGCCACGGGCACTGCTCGGGCTCTCTGCTTTCCGAAAACAGGCTTTGAGAACAGGCAGAACCTCATTTGTCTTATGCCGTTTTCTGCGTTTGCTTTGCTTTGTCTGAGCGCTTTGCCCGTTATAACGGGTCTGTCATCTTAAAACAGTTAGGAGAAGAAAATGTTTTACTCTTTAACCGGAAAACTCATAATGCTCAGCCGTGAAAGGGCGGTTATAAGCTGCGGCGGAGTGGGATTTAACTGCCGCATAACCGAAACCACATACCGTGAGCTTGCGGGAAGTCAGGGAGAGGTCACGCTGTTTACCCACCTTAATGTCAGGGAGGACGCTCTTGACCTTTTCGGATTTTATAACAGGGAGGAGCTTGAGCTTTTCAAGCTGCTTACCGCCATTTCGGGCATCGGGCCGAAGGCGGGCGTTTCGATACTTTCGTCGCTGTCGCCGCAGAAGCTTACGCTTGCCGTCATGTCGGGAGATTATAAGGCTATAAGCTCTGCCCAGGGGGTTGGAGCAAAAACCGCTCAAAGGGTGGTTATGGAGCTCAAGGATAAGCTGGGAAGGTCGGATATTGATCTTCCGAATGACATCAAAGGAGCGGGGGCGATCTCGGCCTCGGAAAATGCCGCCGACGCGGTGGTGGCGCTGGAAGCACTGGGCTTTCAGCGGTCGGAGGCCTCTCTTGCGGTGGGAAGACTGGATAGCGGACTCGATACCGAGACGCTCATAAAACAGGCCTTAAAGCTTCTTTCAAAGGGAGGATGACCCGACGCAAAAGACAGCGGGCAAATTCGCTTTTGCAAACCCGTTTTGAGCCTCGCTTTTTGCAGATGTGCTCTGCGGCAGCGGCAGGAGTAAAAAAGCAGGAAACAGAATTAAAACCGTTTTTTAATATAAAATCGAAAAACAAACCGGTTGCAAACGGTGCCGATTTTCGTGACGCCCAAAAACCGTTTTAACCTAAAAGGAAAGTTGATATGATAGAAAACGAAATGGATTTTGAAAACCGAATGGTCTCGCCGGATTTTGCTCCGGCGGAGGGGGAGCTTGAAAACTCTCTCCGCCCCAAAACCCTCGACGACTATATCGGCCAGGAAAAAGCCAAGGAAAACCTTTCGATATACATAAAGGCGGCAAAGCAGAGGGGAGAGCCTCTTGACCATGTGCTGCTTCACGGCCCGCCCGGTCTCGGAAAGACCACCCTTTCGGGAATTATCGCCAATGAAATGGGAGTTAACCTGAGAATGACCTCCGGCCCCGCCATCGAAAAGCCGGGAGACCTTGCGGCGCTGCTCACAAACCTTAACGAGGGCGATGTGCTTTTTATAGACGAAATCCACCGTATTTCCCGCAATGTGGAAGAGGTGCTTTACCCGGCAATGGAGGATTTTGCCGTTGATATAATCATCGGAAAGGGTCCCTCTGCCCGTTCGATACGCCTTGATCTCAATCGGTTTACGCTGGTCGGAGCAACCACCCGATCGGGTCAGCTGACCGCCCCCCTCCGCGACCGTTTCGGGGTCATACTCCGCCTTGAGCTTTACACCCCCGAGCAGCTTGCCGAAATAGTTACCCGCTCTGCCGGGATATTAGGTATCGAAATAGATTCGGAGGGGGCGCTGGAAATCGCCTCCCGCTCGAGAGGAACGCCGAGAATTGCCAACCGACTGCTTAAAAGGGTCAGAGATGTTGCCGAGGTACTTTATAATTCAAAAATCACCCTTGAGGTGGCGCGGGCGGCGCTCAGCAGATTTGAAATAGACGAGCTGGGGCTTGACGAATTCGACCGCAGAATGTTAAGCTCCATGATATTCAACTACGGCGGAGGTCCTGTGGGACTTGAGACGCTGGCGGCCTCTCTCGGAGAGGAAGCGGTTACCATTGAAGATGTTTACGAGCCGTATCTTATGCAGCTTGGATTTTTAACAAGAACGCCCAGAGGAAGATGTGTCACTCCTGCGGCTTACAGACATCTTGATATTGATATTCCGGAAAATCAAATATAAAGCACTGTACGGACAGCGCGCAGTGCGCCGGGCAACGGGGAAAAATTTCCGGCGAAAAGAGCTTTTGCTTTTACCGGCAGACCTTTCCCGCGCGGCGCAAAACAAACAGACAGAGAACGGAGAAAAGAACTATGCCAAGACTTTTTGGAACAGACGGGGCAAGAGGAGTTGCCAACAGCGAGCTTACCTGCGAGCTGGCCATGAAAATAGGCCGTGCGGCGGCGGTTGTGCTTGCGGGAGCGGGGAAAAGCCGCCCTAAAATACTCATCGGACAGGATCCGAGAATTTCCTCTCAAATGCTCGAAGCGGCGCTGACCGCCGGAATTTGCTCGGTGGGAGCCGATGTACTCAGAATCGGTACCGTGCCCACCCCCGCGGTCGCCTACCTTGTCAAAAAATACGAGGCCGACGCAGGCGTTATGATTTCGGCCTCTCACAATTCCTGCGAATACAACGGAATCAAGCTGTTCAGCGGAACGGGGTTTAAGCTTTCCGACGAGCTTGAGGACAAGATCGAGGAGCTTGTGAAGAGCGGAGTTTATGACGGGGCGCATCCCATCGGCGAAAATGTCGGGCGGGTAATAGAAATGCCGAATGCCGTTGAGGATTATATAAATCACATTGTTTCCACTGTGGATGTCCGTTTCGACGGTATGAAGGTGGCGCTGGACTGTGCCAACGGCTCGTCGTCGGTGTGTGCCGAACAGCTTTACAAAAGGCTTGGCGCCGAGGTGGCGGTCATACACAATCATCCCGACGGAATAAACATAAACGACAAATGCGGCTCGACCCACATGGAGTCGCTTAAAGCCTTTGTCAAGTCGAACGGAATGGATATAGGTCTTGCCTTTGACGGAGACGCCGACAGGTGTCTTGCGGTGGACAGTGACGGCAATCTTGTAGACGGAGATGTTCTTATCGCCATTGCCGCCCTCGACATGAAAAAACGCGGCAAGCTTAAAAACGATACGGCGGTTGTGACGGTAATGACAAATATGGGCTTTTGGAAATTTGCCGAACAAAACGGTATCAATGTTAAGAAAACGGCGGTAGGCGACCGATATGTGCTTGAAGAAATGCTCAAAAACGATTATGTAATCGGCGGAGAGCAGTCGGGACACATAATTTTCCGCGAATTTGCCACCACTGGAGACGGAGAGCTGACAGGCGTCCAGCTGCTTGCGGCAATGAAGCGTGAGGGCAAGACCCTGCGCCGCCTTGCCGGAATAATGAAGATATATCCCCAGACCCTTAAAAATGTGGTGGTCACCCCCGAGGGGAAGGCCGCTTACGGGGAGGACTGTGAAATAAAAAGCGTAATCGAATCGGTGGAAAACGAGCTTTCCTCCGACGGAAGGGTACTTGTACGCCTTTCGGGAACAGAGCCGAAGATTCGCGTTATGCTTGAGGGAACCAATCTTTCGGACATCGAAAGACTGGCCGACAAAATTGTGGACAAAATAAAGGAAAGACTGCTGTAATGAGAGCATCGCAAAACTGGAAGGACTATGAGCTTTTAGACGCTTCGTCGGGAGAGCGGCTTGAGCGGTGGGGAGACATTATTCTTATTCGCCCCGATCCTCAGGCCATTTGGAAAACGCCCCGTCTCGACCCGAGATGGAAGCAGGCTCACGGCCGCTATCACCGAAGCAAATCCGGGGGCGGAAGCTGGGAGTTTTACAAAAAGGTTCCCGAGGTGTGGAGCATAAGCTACGGCAACCTTAAATTTAATTTAAAGCCCATGGGCTTTAAGCACACCGGTGTTTTTCCCGAGCAGGCGGTCAACTGGGATCTGTGCGCCGACATAATAAAAAAAGCGGACGGTCAGCTCAGCATTTTAAACCTTTTCGGATATACCGGAGCGGCTACCCTTTCGGCTCTCGGCGCCGGTGCAAGGGTCACCCATGTGGACGCTTCAAAGGGCATGGTGCTTTGGGGAAAGGAAAACGCCGAAGCCTCTCACCTTGCCGACAGGCCGGTCAGATGGCTGGTAGACGACTGCATAAAGTTTGTCGAACGGGAAATAAGGCGGGGAAATGTTTACGACGGCATAATTTTAGACCCTCCTTCCTACGGGCGAGGCCCCGGGGGAGAGGTTTGGCAGCTTGAGCAAAGGCTTTACGATTTTCTGCTCAGCTGCCGCAGGATAATGAACGGGAACAGCAGCTTTATAATGCTTAATTCCTACACAACCGGCTTTTCGGCCGGCGTATGCGGATATATGTTAAACGAAATTTTCACAAAGAAATTCGGCGGCAGGGTTTTGTGCGACGAGATCGGTCTGCCGGTAACGGCCAGCGGGCAGGTGCTTCCCTGCGGAGCCACCACAATCTGGACAAGGGAGGGTATTCTTTGAGTGAAATAATGAAGCTTGAGGGGGTATCCTTCTCTTACAGCGACCCCGAGGAGGACAAAAGAACGGACATTTTTAAAGACCTTGATCTTTCGATAGAAAAGGGCAGCTTTGTGTCCATTCTCGGTCATAACGGCTCGGGAAAATCCACCCTTTCGAGACTGCTTAACGGAATGATAGTGCCCGACAGCGGAACCGTTACGGTGAACGGTCTTTCCACCGCCGACGAAAAAAATCAGCTTGAAATAAGGAAAACCGTCGGTCTTGTTTTCCAAAATCCCGATAACCAGATCGTTTCGACCATTGTGGAGGAGGATGTGGCCTTCGGCCCCGAAAATTTGGGGGTTGAGAGGGAGGAAATAATCTCCCGCGTGGAAAAATCGCTGAAGGCGGTGGGAATGTACGAATATCGCCGCCACGCCACAACAAAGCTTTCGGGCGGACAGAAACAGAGAATAGCCATTGCGGGAATACTTGCCATGAATCCCGAGTGTCTTGTGCTTGACGAGGCCACCGCCATGCTTGATCCGAGAGGCAGAAGCGAGATAATCTCAATCGCCGAGCGCCTTAACAGGGAGCAGGGAATGACGGTTATAATGATTACTCATTATATGGACGAGGCGGTGCATACCGACCGCTGCATTGTTATGGAATCGGGGAGGATACTTCTCGACGGCAGCCCCTGCGATGTCTTTAAGCAGAAGGAAGCCATAAGAAAAACCGGCCTAACGCTGCCGGTGGCCTGTAAACTTACCGAAAAGCTCGCCGAGCGGGGCATTGAGCTTTCGGAAAATCCCCTTGACGAACAACAAGCCGTCGAGGCTCTTACAAAATTACTTTCGTAAAAGAGGAAAAACATTGTCAATACTTTGCGCGCAAAAACTAAGCTTTGTTTACGGAGAGGGAACGCCCTTCCGTAAGGATGCGGTCACCGATGTTGATTTTTCGGCAGAACAAGGTGAGATCATCGGAATAATCGGCCATACCGGCTCGGGGAAATCCACCCTTATGCAGATGCTTTGCGGACTTTTAAAGCCGGAAAGCGGCAAGGTGCTTTTATCGGGGGAGGATATTTTCGCCGACCCCAAAAATTCCCGCAAATACCGTTTTCAGATAGGAATGGTCTTTCAATATCCCGAGTATCAGCTTTTCGACGAAACGGTGGCAAAGGATATCGCCTTCGGTCCGAGAAACATGGGACTTGATGAGGACGAGATAAAAAACCGTGTGGCAGAAGCCGCCGACCTTGTGGGACTTAAAAGAACGCTGCTTGCAAAATCGCCCTTTGACATTTCGGGAGGAGAAAAGCGCCGCGCCGCCATTGCGGGAGTTATAGCAATGCGCCCCAAGGTGCTGATTTTAGACGAGCCGACGGCGGGCCTTGACCCGAGCGGACGGGCAATGATACTTGAAATGATAAAAAACTATAACAAAAAAACCGGGGCGACGGTCATTTTTGTTTCTCATAATATGGAGGATGTGGCAAGTCTTTCCCATCGGGTTTTTGTCATGAACAAAGGAAAAAACGAGGCCTTCGGCACCCCAAAGGAGGTCTTTTCCCAAAGCGAAAGACTCATCTCCATGGGACTGGGAGTTCCGAAGGTTACGCATATACTTTATGAGCTAAAAAAACAGGGCTTTCCGGTAAAGGACGGAATATATACCCTCGACGGCGCCGCCGACGAAATAGCAAGACTTTTAAGAGAGCGGGGGAAAAGCAATGCTTAACGACATCACCTTCGGGCAGTTTTATCCCGCAAAATCCGTTGTGCACAGGCTTGACCCCCGGTTTAAGCTTGTGCTTACCGTGGCATTTATAGTATTTACATTCGTTTCCCAAAACGCCGTTGCCCTTGTGGTTACGGGAGCGGCCCTGGCGGTGTTCATACTGGCCACAAAAATTCCGATTAAAATGTTTTTAAAGACCCTCAAA
>CAKSPR010000060.1 GCA_934486455.1 uncultured Eubacteriales bacterium | reverse complement strand
AATTCCGCCGATACGGCAGGTTTTTCCCGAAAGCTCAAATTCCACGGCCACCTCTTTTTTGACCGTGTCGGTGGTCATAATGGCCTCGGCGGCAAACTCCCCGCCATTTTCCGAAAGCCCGCCTGCAAGAGGCTCTATCCCGTCTGCAATGGGTTTAATATCGAGAGGCTGACCGATAACGCCGGTGGAAGCCACAACCACATCGTTTGCCGTAATACCGAGCCTTTGCGCCAAAAGATCGCTCATTTTTTCGGCTATCTCAATTCCGTCGGCGTTGCAGGTGTTGGCGTTTCCGCTGTTGCATATAACTGCCTGAGCCACGCCGTTTTCAAGGTGTTTTTTTGTGACTGTAAGGGGCGCGCCCTTAACAAGGTTTGTTGTGTAAACGGCGGCAGCCGAGCATTGTTTTTCGCAGAATATCAGCGCAAGATCTCTTTTCGAGCGGTTTTTTCTTATTCCGCAGTGTATGCCGTTTGCTTTAAATCCCTTCGCGGCGCACACGCCGCCCTCTATTATTTTCATATAAGCTAATCCTCCGAAAGTCTCCGCTCAAAGCGGATTATAATATTTTTTCTCTGTGTTTTGTATATTTTCCGTATATAATTAAACCTGATTTTTTGTGCTGTGATCCGTTTGCTTTTTCGGCAATTTACGCAAAGTCAAAGTACAAGTCCCTCGGTCTCGTCTATACCCATAACAATGTTCATGTTTTGGACGGCCGCACCCGAGGCGCCCTTTCCGAGATTATCGAAGCGGGAAACAAGTATCACCCTGTCGTCGTTTCCGAAGGCCGAGACGGTCATGCTGTCCTTTCCCGAAAGAATCCCCGCAGAAAGGAAGCCCTCCTCCTGCTCATCCGAAAAGCTGACCACCCTGCCGGTATAAAAGCTTTTGTATACCTCCTCGATTTCCGAAAGAGAGGCTGAAAAATCGGATTTATTAAGGGTGACTGTGACCTCCATTCCGCTGTAAAAATCGCCCACAACCGGGCAAAATACCGGCGGATTTAAAAGGCCCGTTACCGCCGCCATTTCCTTTAGGTGTTTATGCTGTTGGGAAAGACCGTATTGTCTCGGCGCACCGAGAAGTGCCGAGCGCCCGTCGCTTTCATACTTGGCGATCATCCTTTTCCCGCCGCCCGAATATCCCGTAATCGAAAAGCAGCAAAGGCGGGCGTCGGGCTTTATAATTTTTTGCTTTACAAGGGGAAAAACGAGAGAAATAAAGCCGGTGGCATGACAGCCGGGATTGGCAATGCGTTTTGAATTTTTTATGCGCCCGCGGCCGATTACCTCGGGAAAGCCGTAAACAAAATCGGGGGAAACGCGGTGGGCGGTCGAGGTGTCGATAACGGTAGTATCGGGATTTTCAACCATCGCCACCGTTTCCTTAGCCGCCTCGTCGGGCAGACAGAGAAAGCATATATCGGCAAAATTAACGGCCTCTTTTCGCTTTTTCGGATCCTTGCGGTCGGCATCGGGGAGTGTGATAAGCTCGATGTCGCTTCGCTCCTTTAAGCGGTCGGCGATTCTCAGTCCCGTTGTTCCGGCGCTTCCGTCGATGAATACTTTTGTCATAGTTCCCCTTCTTTTTGTATAATAATTCATTTATTACATCAAATATACATTTATTATACTACCGCCGTCAAAATTGTCAAGGCTTTTTTGAAATTAAATTCAATAAACTTCTTTTGCCTTTTTGCTATTGAAAGAAGGGACAAAAAAATGTATAATAAGATGATAAAAAGGTGTTGTTTTGCCAAAGCGCTCACCCGCAAACCCGATTTTCCCTTTTCAGGCACAATGCAAATGCACCGTTTAAACAAATTCAAAAGGAATGAAAAGCTTGCCGACACTTAAAGAAAATATTTTAGAGCTGCGAAAAAAAATAATCGAAAAAGATTTTTCGCGCATGAACAATATGCAGAAAAAAGCGGTATTTCACACCGAGGGTCCCCTTTTAATACTTGCGGGGGCGGGCAGCGGAAAAACCACCGTGCTCATAAACCGCATCGGAAACCTTGTTAAATACGGCGACGCCTACGAAAGCAACAGCCTCCCGAGTGATGTTAATGCCGGGGATATAATTCTTTTAGAACGGGTGCTTGCCGGGGAAAATGTCGCAGATCCCCGCCTCTATACCCTGCTCACCGTGAATCCTCCGAGGCCGTATGAGATTCTTGCCATAACCTTTACAAACAAGGCGGCTGGCGAGCTTAAGGAGCGGCTTGAGGGCCTTCTCGGGGAGGACAGCAAGGACATATGGGCATTTACCTTCCATTCGGCCTGTCTGAGAATGCTCAGAAGATTTTCCGACCGCATCGGTTTTTCCTCCCATTTCACCATTTACGACACCGACGATTCAAAAAGGGTTGTTAAGGAATGCCAGAAACAGCTCGGTCTTGACGACAAGCTTCTCCCCTTTAAGTCAATTATGTCCCACATCAGCCGCGCCAAGGATATGCTCATAACCCCCGAGGAATATGAAAAAGAAAACGCGGGCGACTACCGTCTTTCCAATATTTCGAAGGTCTATAAGCTTTATCAGCAAAAGCTGAAAAAGGCCGACGCCATGGATTTTGACGACATAATCGTCTGGACGGTGAGAATGTTTGAGCAAAATCCCGATGTGCTGTCATATTATCAGAACAAATTCAAATACATAATGGTGGACGAGTATCAGGACACCAACCACGCTCAGTATATGCTTGTTAAGCTGCTTGCCTCGGCTCACCGCAACATTTGCGTGGTGGGCGACGACAATCAGAGCATATACCGCTTCCGCGGAGCGACAATAGAAAACATTCTTTCCTTTGAAAAGCAGTATAAGGACGCTTTTACCGTGCGGCTCGAACAGAATTACCGCTCCACGGGCAACATTCTCGATGCCGCCAACGCCGTTATAAAACACAATGTCAACCAAAAGGAAAAGAACCTTTGGACCGACATCGGAAGCGGCGACAAGATCGAGGTTTTCACCGCCGAGGACGAATACGGAGAGGCGCGGTTTGTGGCCGATAAGATTCTTGATTCGGTAAACGGCGGGGACAAATTTTCCGAAAACGCCGTGCTATATCGCATGAATGCCATGTCGGGCAACATTGAAAGTGCATTTGTCCGTTCGGGAATTCCCTACCGAATTATCGGCGGAACAAAGTTCTACGACCGAAAGGAAATTAAGGACGCTTTGGCCTATCTCCACCTTGCGGCAAATCCCGATGATGACCTGCGCTTTCGCCGCATAATAAACGAGCCCAAAAGAGGCATAGGGCAGACCTCACTCACAAAGCTTGCCGAAATTGCCGCCACTCTCGGAATAAGTATGTTCAGAGCGGCCGAGCGAGCCGACGAATTTGAGGGACTTACCCGCGCCGCCGACAGGCTTATGGATTTCACAAAGCTTATGAAGCCCTTCATAGAATCGTCCGACGAAGCTCTTCCCAGCGACATTCTCACCGGAGTTCTCGAAAACAGCGGTTATCTCGACGCCCTTCGCGCGGCGGGAGAGGAAGAGGTCGAACGGCTTGAAAATGTCAACGAGCTTAAAACCGCCGTACTCCGCTACGAGCAGGAAACCGAGCAGCCCTCCCTTACCGATTATCTCGACGGCGTGGCACTCATCACCGACCTTGACAACTACAATTCCGACACCGACGCGGTTGTGCTTATGACCATACACACGGCCAAGGGTCTTGAATTTAAAAATGTTTTTGTGGTGGGGATGGAGGAAAACATCTTCCCCGGCACCCAGTCGATATATGGCGGAGAAAGTGAGATAGAGGAGGAACGCCGCCTCGCCTATGTGGCCATAACCCGTGCCAAAAAGCGGCTTTATCTGACCAATTCCTTTACACGTATGCTCTTCGGCTCCACCAACCGCAACGTCGCCTCCCGCTTTTTAAACGAAATTCCCGACTCCCTGACAAACCGTACCGAGGCTTCTCCAGCCTTCGGCAGATTTTTCGGAGGATCGGCAGGGTCGGGCGGCACCTTCG
Source organism: uncultured Eubacteriales bacterium (assembly GCA_934486455.1). Taxonomy (GTDB): domain Bacteria; phylum Bacillota; class Clostridia; order Oscillospirales; family Acutalibacteraceae; genus UMGS1484. The sequence continues at coordinate 3,086 of CAKSPR010000060.1, read as the reverse complement.
GCTTTTACGGAGATTCCTCCCGCAGTGCGGACGGCGGCGGCAGCGGATTTGGCGCAGGAAACGGCGGCAGAGCAGACAGAAGCGGCACAAGAGATTATTCCGCGTCGGGCAAGATCGGCGGATCAAACAGAGGCTCTTCCCTTTCATCGTCAAGCCGTCAAAACAGCGAAGGAAGCAAGGGCTTCGGATATAAATTCAAAAGCGCTCCTGCCGGAAGAACCGACTTTTCGGCCGGAGACTGCGTAAAACACAAGGCCTTCGGAAAGGGCATGGTAATAGAAGCCGTCCCCATGGGCGATGATGTGCTTTTGACCATTGCCTTCGACAAGGTGGGCACCAAAAAGCTTATGGCCAAATTTGCAAAGCTGGATAAGGAATAATTCCGACACCCTGACTGCCCCACCCGCCAAGCTTTCAAATAAAAATCAAAACAACAAAAAAGCAACGGACAAACCCCGGCACATCCGTTGCTTTTTTAATTGTTGTTAAAAAGATTTCCGACAACATCGGAGACGTCTTACTCCTTCACTATTTTGTCAGAAAAAAAATAAAAAATCATCATCATTAAAGAAGCCGCCAATCCGACATAAAACTCCGGAAAGGCCAGTTTGACGCTGTTATGAAAACTCATTTCCCCTGTTATATTCATTATGTGCCATGTAAAAAACTCATATATTTCTGAGGCAACAATTCCTATTGTTCCAAGCGCGCCCAATATTCTGTTTATTCTCTTGTTTTTTAACGGTACCCATATCCCCGTAATAAACAACAGTACAGATATAATTCCTATTGGGTTAAACAAGTTGATTAACCCGCTGATTTCCTGAACGCCTTTGCTTCCTCCGTATTGATTAAATAACATTGGCAACAAACTGATCAAAAATGCTGTTGTTAATATAATTTTCTTTTTCATAAATTCACCTACAACTATTTACTGTCATTTGTTCCCCCACATGGCAACGACCTTTCCGTCGCCGCCGTTGAAAATGACATCCGCTCCCCCGCCAAAAGTAGAAAAAAGCTTGGGAATTGATCGGCGCACCATCCATGAATTTTCGTTTTTATCATTATAAACTTACGGGATCGTTTATGATTTTGTCTTTTTCCTTTTTTTCAAGTATTCCGAACAAAATGACCGGCACCCAGGAAATCAATGCAAAAGCACTCAGCCACAGCCTTGGCATATCGGCACTAAGCTGGGCTAAAAATCTTAAGAAATGGCTGTAGAAAACCAGAATCGCCGAAAGACAATATATGATTTTATAGATAATCAGCCGTCTGTGGTCTTTTAATTGCAAACCTAAGCTTTGATCGCCCTGCTTTTTATCTATTGTTCTCAGAAAATCCAGCACCCCCGCAGAAAAGCTCAGCACAGCGGCACACACAGTCGAAATAACAACATTTTTATATTTGACCGAAAGCAAAATAACAGCAACAAATAAAATAACGACAATACAGTAGAGTATGCAAAACAGTCTTCCTTTTTTATTCATATTCGGCAACCTCCCACATAAAATCAACATTTTTCTCTGTCCGAAAAACGGTGATAAACCAATCAATCCGCTTTCTCATTGCTTTTAAAGCCTTCCGTCCATTCGCATTTGTTGAGCTTATATTCCGAAATCAAAAAATCATCGGGATGATCGCAAAACGGAAATTCTTTTATTGCTTTTTTCATTTGATTCTCGGCTTCGGACATGGTAGAAAAAATCCACGGTTCGGTCACGATGTCGTATCCGCTCTCATCCTCATAAGAATGTTCGAGAACAAAGACAAAATTGCGCCGTTTCTTTCGGTGAAAATCCACCATATATTTATTGACAACAAAGCCCTTCGGACAGTCACAAAAGCCTGCGATTTTCCTGTATCGCTCAATTACCCTTTCGGCGACCGTTATGGATGAAAAAAACCCGATTCCTTTGCTGTCGTAAACCCATTCATCTTTAAGGTGCTCTACCATTCGCTTGTGTAAGATCTGATATATCGGTTTTTTCATAAAAGCTTCCTTTCAAGCTGTCCGCCGTCGGAAAATTTGCAATGTTTCCTATTTTCTCACGCCCTTGGGTCGCGGGACGGTCTTTATCCAGTCGCACATATCGTCAATTTCAAGGGTCTCAATTTGGATATTGTATTCGTCCGCAGTATACGGTCCTAAAATATAATCGGCTGTGGTGTCCACAAGGTAGTAATCGGGATTGGATTTATCAAGCTTTTCGATTTCCACATCTTGATACGGTATATTTTCATTAATCGACAGGCGCTTAATACCCACAAACGCGTCGTTATAGCAAAACTCGATAATATACCTGTCAAGAGCCTTTTCGCCTAATTCGTCAACCTCTTTTATCAAGGCTATATCATTGACATTGATCCTCCAAATCGAATAGTCATTTGGCAAATCATAAATCCAATCGGAAACTCCGCAGGACGAAAACATCATTGTGCAGAGAACAACTCCGCTTAACAGCAGTAATTTTATTGTGCGGTGTTTCATGATTCGTCAAGCCTCCTCGGTCAGTTTTCTTTTATAGCAATTCAAAAAAGAAATGCTTTTTCCGATAATGCAAAATACAACCCAACAGCCAAAAGCAAAACTGCCGCTGCCGCTGCCGCAAGCGAAAATCTTTTTTTTATCGATCATTATTTTTCGCTCCCTTTCTGCACAATCGGATTTTAACGGCGACATAATCAGCAAAACAAAAGTATGTCAAGCTGTTTTCTTGATATGTAATTCCAGATATTCTACATAAATTATACAATTTAAACATGCTTTGGTCAATACATTTTTACACATAGTACAATATTTTTATAGCAAAAACAACAAAAGAAGAGTAAAAATCTTTCGTAAGGCACGGCAAAAAACGCTGCGCGTATTGTGCACAGCGCTTTTAATGTTATTTTAGAAATATAGTTTGTCTTAACAACCCGATTAAAAGCGGATTTTGTGATTATGCACGGTATCTGCGGGTGTTTGCGAACGCGCTATTGTATCGGGTAACTTACAGAACTCTTTTCCCGACCGAGGCCTGGAGTATCATAAGGGCGTCGACGGCGTTGACCTTGCCGTCCTTATTAACATCCGAGAC
>CAKSPR010000059.1 GCA_934486455.1 uncultured Eubacteriales bacterium | reverse complement strand
GTGGAGATTGCGGGCATTGCCGCGTCGTAGGTTGCGGTTACGTTTGCCGTCTGGCCTCCGCTGCCGCCGTTGGCAGATGCGTTAAAGGAGACGGTGTAGGTATTTGCCGCCCAGTGAGCCTCAAGGGTGGTGTTGGTTATGGTGTTCCAGCGATAATAATCCTGATCGAAATTTGTATATCCGTCTACTGCGGAGTGAGAAATGGTTCCGTCGGCTTCGAGAACCCGGGTGTTTGTTCCGGGGACATAATAGCCCGTACAGGTATATCCCGTGCGAACAGAGGCGTTAAAGGTCTTGAGATTGGCGTCCCGCCCGTTGATCATGCCGTATTTTATCGAACCGTTTGATCCGCCGTTTCCGTTTAAGGCTACGGTGAAATCAACGCCGAAGGCATATCCGTCGTCAAGTTTTACTTCGAGATTTTTGCCCTGACCCTGATGGTCGTCGGTTCTTGAAGCGTTGAGGGTTGCACCGCCGCTCGTTGCTACATATACCCAGTCGTTTTCCTTTGTGGGGTCGGTGGCATTGCCTCCGGATCCGCCGTTTCCCGCCCGCGGGGCTTCGGCATGCTCTTTTTCCATGTTGCCGCCGATACCGCCTGCTCCGCCGGTATAGCTCGGACTGCCGGGATCTTTTCCCGCAGCCTCCGACTGCGCCTTGCCGAGATCGCCGTGATATGTTCCTTCACTGGGTATTGCATAGGTGTTTTGATACCAGGTGTCCTGATCTGAAATTTTATAACGGTATCCCGGATTAGGCGTATTCTGAGAATACAGTCCCGCCCAACCGGTTCTGTCTCCGGCACCGCTTCCTCCGCCGCCCGAAAAGCAGTGAACAAGCCAGCCGTTCATATCATACCAGCGATAGTATCCCGAGGCTCCGCCGCCTCCGCCGCCACCGCCGCTGCCCGAGCTTCCGATTCCGGCCGAGGCAAATCCGCTTCCGCCTCCGGCGCCTCCTGCTCCTCCGTCGGCAACAAATGCCGAGAGTTTATTATTGTTATCAAGGTAACTTGAATATCCGCCGTAGGCGTATCTGCCGCCGCTTGCCTGCCATGACTGGGGTATGGGGCTTTGCACACCTCCGGCCGTTGCGGTAACCTTTACCGCACCCATTATCCAAACCGAGCCGCAGCCCACCGCGTCGGGCCCGAGTGTTCCGTCGGCTCCGCTTGATCCGCCGAGACCGTCGTAGCCTGATGCTCCGGCAGCGGGAGGATTTCCTCTGTTTCCGTTCCACGGCAAATGCTGACCTGCGCCGCCGGCACCTCCTGCGCCGCCGGTTCCGCCGGTTCCTCCTATGCCCGAGCCGGGAGCTCCGCCTCCTGCGCCGCCTGCGCCGCCTGTGCCGGTATTTATCCAGTCGCAGTCACCCTCGTATGTGGTGTCTCCGCCTGCGCCGCCGGCCGATGAGGTTCCTGCATCTCCGCCCGTGGCAACAAGGTTTCCGTCGCCGAGAAGCACGAGTTTTGAACCTGCCTTGTGGTGTATTCCCGCGCCGCCTCCGATTGCTCCGTTTCCGTTTCTGCCCTTGCAGGTGAGGGTACAGCCCTTTCTGATTTCAATTATAATTGTGTCGCCGTCGTGTATGGTAAGGCCGCAGCCCCAATCGGCAAATCCGCCGGTAGCCGCACCGTCGAAGGTCAGGTCTTTGTCGACATAATAGTATCCGTGGCGGAAGCCGTCGCCTTGCCCGTAGGTGTCGCAGCCGCACAGCATTTTTTTGTTATCAAAGCCCTCAAGAGAAATAGCATTATCCTCGGCGGCAAGGGCGGGCAGAACAGCCATATCGGCAATTTTCGAAAAAAGGCCGACCGACGGACAGCCCATCATTATGATAAGCACGGATAGGGTTATGGAAATTATTCGTTTTAGCTGCTGTTTCTTCTTTGAAAGCAAATAAATACCCCCATACAGAGCCAAAAGACCCATATAATTTTATTTATTCTTACAAAATTAAAACTATACTTATAATCTTTTACCAATTATATCTTATAAAATTGATTTTGTCAACATGTTTTTTAAAAATCTTTGAACTCTTTTACTTTTAGTTGTGCATAATGCTGATTTTATTTAGAATCTTACATGTTGAGAAACAAATTTTTGACTGCCGCGGCTTTCTTTTTGCCGAAATATTTTAATTTAAGCACCGAAAAAGCAAAACCCTCCCGCACATTCTGCACGGGAGGGTTTATTCATCGGTTTATTGCTTCGGCCGAATTGCCGTTTTTGAAATTTCGGGCGTCAAGCTGTTTTTGCGGCGCAGCTTTTAGGCCTTGTGAGCAGCATCTGAACAAGGCCGATAACAAGGCCGACGGCGGCGGGGGCAACCCAGCCCATACCAATGGTGTAGAAGGGAAGCACCCTGCCTATTGCTTCGATTGCGGGGTTAAAAGCCGCGATTCCGCTTACTCTTATAAGGTCGCATATTGCCGCAATGCCGGTAAATCCGATTGTCCAGACAAAAACGCACTGTCTGTTTGAAAAGAATTTCCCGAAGATGTTAAGCAGTATGAGCACAATTGCCAGGGGATAAAGAAAATAAAGCACCGGAGCCGAGAAGGAAATTATGTTTGAAAGACCGATGTTTGAAACAAGGAAGGAAAAGGCGGTGAATATTATGGCATAGGCGCGGTAGCTTATGGATTTCGGGAACATTTCGATGAAGGTTTCGGAACAGGAGGTTACAAGTCCTACGGCGGTTTTGAGGCAGCAGAAGGTAACAGTCAGCGCCAGAATGATAAGACCTGCCTTACCGAAATAGTGCTCGGCGATTATCGAAAAAGCGTCGCCGCCGTTAAAGCCCGAATCGGAAAGCCTGTCTGCATAAAGGCTATAACACTCGGTTCCCACAAGGGCGATAACGCCGTATATAATCGCCATAAAGGCCATGCTGAAAACTCCCGAGCGCACGGTGCTTTTTGCTATTCTCGAAGGCTCGGTGACATTGTGGTCGCGGATAACATTTATAACGATTATGCCGAAGGCAAGGGAGGCGAGAGCGTCCAGCGTGTCGTAGCCCTGAAGAAATCCTGCAAAAAAAGCGTTTTCGGCGTAGTCGCCGTTTGAGGGCACCTCGGCAACTCCGTTTACGGGAGAAACAAGCACCGTCACGGTAAGCACGGCGAGAAGCACAAGAAAGATGGGATTGAGCCATTTACCGACCGAGTCCATGATTTTCGACGGACGCAGCGAGAAAAACAGCACCGCACCGAAAAAGGCGAGGGTGAAAAGCGCCTGCACAAGCACCTTGTGATCTCCCGCAAGGGGAAGAATTCCCACCGAAAAGGAGGTGGCGCCGCATCTCGGAATGGCAAAGAAGGGTCCGATGGGCAGATAAAGGGCACATGTGAAAAAATAGGAAAATCCCTTGGAAACGCGGCCGGACATGTGCAGAAGGCCTTCGCTTCGGGAAATTCCCATGGACATAACGCCCAGAAGCGGTATTCCGACGGCGGTTATGAGCATGCCGATAAGAGCCTTGGGCATAGAGGCACCGGCCTTTGCTCCGAGAATGAGCGGGAAAATGAGGTTGCCCGCGCCGAAGAACATACCGAAAAGCATTGATGCTATCAGGGTATAGTCTTTTTTACTCAGCTTTGTATTCATACTTCATTCCTCCAAAGTTTTTGCGGCGGTGCAGGGGAGGCCGGCCGATTTTTTCCTGTGTCCTTTACGGTAAAAAGGCAACACATAAATAAAGCCGTACCTTACGGGGTACAAGGTTTTTTGCAAACAGTGCACTGCGGCAGTTTAAACGGATAAAATCCAAAAGCTTTTCGAAATTATAACACAAAGCAGTCCGAAATGAAAGGTATTATATAAAATTTGTATAAAAAAATTGAATTTATGATATATCCTGCGGTATGAACAAATTGAAAAAAATAAAAGATTGTGGTATTATAAGAAGGCTAAAATCCCCTTTAATGTACATAATATCTTCTATAATGTAAAAGCAAAAATAAGGGAGGGATGCCCTATCGACGGGAAATATCTTTGTATAGATCTTAAATCATTTTACGCATCGGTGGAATGTGTCGAGCGGGGGCTCGATCCCATGACAACCAACCTTGTGGTGGCGGATCCCGAGCGGTCGGACAAGACCATCTGTCTTGCCATAACCCCCGCCATGAAAAAGCTCGGCATAAAAAATCGGTGCAGGATTTTCGAAATACCGAAGGGAGTGGAATATATAATCGCCGCCCCGAGAATGAAAAGGTATATAGATTATTCGGCCGATATATATGAAATTTATCTCGGCTTTTTTTCAAAAGACGATATTTATGTTTATTCCATCGACGAGGTGTTTATAAACATTGCGCCGTATATGAAAAAGTATAAGCTGTCCCCGAAACAGCTTGCCGTTAAGGTTATGGACGAGGTGTTTAAAAAGACGGGAATAAGAGCCGCCTGCGGAATAGGCACAAATCTTTATCTTGCAAAAATCGCCCTTGACATAACCGCCAAGCATTCATCCGATTTTATCGGGTGGCTGGACGAACAAAAATTTTGCGACGAGCTTTGGGATCACACCCCCATAACCGACTTTTGGAGAATAGGAAGGGGAACGGCCGAGCGGCTGGCGACAAAGGGCATATACACCATGGGACAGGTTGCCCGTGCCGACGAAAACATGCTTTACAAGCTTTTCGGAATAGACGCCGAGCTGCTTATCGACCACGCCTTCGGCAGAGAGCCGGTAACCATTGCCGACATAAAAAAATACAAGCCCAAAACAGGCTGTCTTACATCGGGGCAGGTGCTTATGCGGGACTATGAATTTTACGAGGGTAAGCTTATCGTCAGGGAAATGACCGACCTGCTGTGCCTTGAATTGGTCGAAAGAAATGCTTTAACCGGCTCGATAACCCTTACGGTGGGGTATTCAAACGCCCTTAAAGCCCCCGCCGCCCACGGCACAAAAAAGTTTCCCTTTGAAACCAGCGCCGACAGCGTCATCGTCCCTGCGGCGGCCGAGCTTTACGAGCGGATTGTCGATAAGCAAAAGCCCATAAGGCGCATCACCGTGGTTTTTAACAACCTTATTGCCGACGACGGATTTTATCAGACCGACCTTTTTTGCGAGGTGTCGGACAAGCTTCTCAGAAACAACAAGGTGCAAAGAGCCGTGGTGAACATTAAAAAGCGTTTCGGCAAAAATTCCATATTAAAGGGAATGAATTATGAGTCCGGCGGAACTACCGTAGAACGGAATTCTCAGATAGGAGGGCACAAAAGCGGTGAATAAGCCTAAAAGAAAAATGGAAATATCCGAGCGGGCAAAGCAGTTCGGCGCCTTTGCCGCCATAAAGGGCTTTGAGAAAGAGCTTAGAAAAAAGGAAGAGATATTTGAAAAAAGGGCGATTCTTTCGGACGATAAAAATGCCGAGCTGGATTTTATGCTGCGGGAAATGAACGAGGGAAACGAAATCGTTGTCACCCATTATTTCAAAAATCGCTATGTGAAAACGGCGGGGGTGCTTAAAGGCGTCGACAAAAAGGGAAAAAGTCTTTTGCTTGAAGCGTCCGCCGCAGGCGAGGGTGCCGTCGGCGAGCCTTCTTTCGAAAAGGCTTTTGACGATGAGATGAGCATAAGCTTTTCCGACATAAAGGATATAGAAAAAAGGTGAAAAGAAAAAAATACCGCAGTGCGGGTGCAAAAGGAGCGAAAAAATGAACAGCGAAATTTATATAAGAAATCGGCTTTTTGAGCTTCGGGACGAAAAGTATCGGGATTTTCACGCCTCCCTTTGCCCAACGGTCGACAAGCAAAAAATAATCGGCGTGCGAAAGCCTGCCGTGAGGAGCCTTGCCAAGGAGCTTTTTAAGCAAAACACGGACATGACCGACGAATTTTTAAAGACTCTTCCTCACGAATACTGTGAAGAAAACGACCTGCACGGCATGCTTATCGGGCTTTTCCCCGATTACGGGCGTGTGATTTATGAGCTTGACGGATTTTTGCCGTTTGTGGATAATTGGGCGACCTGCGATCTCATTTCCCCGAGGGTCTTTAAAAAACGGCCGGAGGGACTTGACATAAAGGCCGGGGAATGGGCGGAGAATGAGAAAACCTACACCTGCCGATTCGGCATAGAGATACTTATGAAATATTATCTCGACGACGGCTTTGATTTAAAATACCCGAGGCTTGTGGCAAAAATACGCTCGGATGAATATTATGTAAATATGATGATCGCATGGTATTTTTCCACCGCTCTTGCAAAGCAGTGGGACGCCGTTATCCCTTTTATCGAGCAAAAAAGGCTTGATCTTTTTGAACATAATAAAGCCATTCAAAAGGCCATAGAAAGCTATCGCATAACCGAAGAGCAAAAGGATCATTTAAGAACGCTGAGGATAAAAACCAAATAAATTGAAAAAACACGGAGCTAAGCCGATGACGGCAAAGCTTCGTGTCGTTTTTTGTCTTTTAAAAATGTTATCTTTGCACCCGCCCGTCGGAAAGACCGCCGGAAAGCAGGCAAACCTCCTTTGCCGAGAAAATGCCTGCGTCGCCCTCTATGGAATGTTTAAGACAGCCTGCGGCCGCGGCAAATTCCACCGTGTCCTGCGCCGAAAAGCCCGTTTTGTCGGCGTAGATAAGTCCTGCGGCAAAGCTGTCTCCGCCGCCGACCCTGTCGACAATGTGCATCTGATATTTTTTGGAGCGGTATATGTTGCCGTTTTCAAAAAGAATGGCCGAAAAGCCGTTGTCGTCGGCCGAAAGGGTGCGCCGAACGGTCATTACCGATTGCCTCAGCTTAAACACCTCGGCGGCGGATTTTGCCGCCTGGGCGCAGGTGAGATTTTTCCCCTCACCGATGCCGAAAAGCATTTTAAGGTGGTTTTCGTTGGCAATAAGAACATCGGTCATGGAAATTAAGGGGCGGAGCACCTCGGCGGCCTGCTCGGTCGACCAGAGGGCGGCGCGGTAGTTAAGATCGCAGCTCACCGTAAGTCCCATTTCCTTTGCGGTGCAAACGGCATCTTTGGTTATAAGGGCGGCCTGTTTTGAAAGGGCGGGAGTTATGCCCGAAAAGTGGAACCAATCGGCGTCTTCAAAGGCTTTTTTAAAATCCATTTCACCTTTTTCAAGGCGGGAAAAGACCGAGCCCTCCCGATCGTATATCACCCTCGAGGAACGCTGTGAAGCGCCCTTTTCGAGAAAATATATTCCGAGCCGCCCCTCTTTTCTGATAATGCCCTTTGTGTTAACGCCGAAGGAGCGAACAAAGTTTTCGGCGGCGTCGCCGAGGGAGTTGTCGGGAAGGACGGTGAGAAAATCGGCGTCAGTTCCCATGTTGGCGAGGGTTACGGCAACATTGGCCTCACTTCCGCCGTATACGGCGTCAAAACGGTCGGCCTGAACAAATCTTTTTCTCCCCTCGGGGGAAAGTCTTAACATTATTTCTCCGAAGGTTACGGTTTTTTTCATTTTTCTTCTCCTTTTTAAGGGCGTTAAGCGTGGAATGAACATCGGGCGCAACATATTGCAACAGCCCTAACAGTGTTAAAATATTATGATCGGTACCGTGCGATACACTGTTTAAAGGGTGTTTATAAGCCCGACGGCTTTTTTTACGGCCTCTGTTATGCTTTCAAAGTTTCCCTTTGCGATTTCCTTTTTATTTATCATAAAGCTTCCGCCGCAGGCAAAAACCGAGGGCAGAGCAAGGTAATTTTGCAGATTTTCAAGATTTATGCCGCCTGTGGGCATGAATTTTACGCCGCTGTAGGGGGCACTGAGAGCCTTTATCATCTTTATTCCGCCGGCGGCCTCGGCAGGAAAGAATTTAAGGTGATCGAAGCCGCGGTAAAGCGCCCGTTCAAGCTCGGAGGGGGTTACTATCCCGGGGAAAAAGGGAAGTCCCTCCGATTTGCAGAAATCGGCTGTTTTT
>CAKSPR010000058.1 GCA_934486455.1 uncultured Eubacteriales bacterium | reverse complement strand
TAACGAAGCGGCGGACGCGCATGTTTTCGCTTATAACAAGGATAAGGTCCTTGAGCATGCCGTCGATGGTGCGGTCGGCACCTGCGGGAGTGGCCTCCATAAGGGCTTCGACATCTTTAATATCCTGATCTGCAACGGTCTTGGCGCAGGTCTTTGCAAAATCAACGAATTTTTCGTTCTTTGCGGCAAAGTCGGTTTCGGCGTTTACTTCGATCAAGACCGAAATCTTTTTGGCCTCGTCGGTATAGGTTACGACGGCACCCTCTGCGGCGATACGGCCGGCCTTTTTCTCCGCCTTGGCAAGTCCCTTCTCTCTGAGAAGGACGATTGCCTGTTCAAAATCTCCGTTTGCGTCGGTAAGAGCCTTTTTGCACTCCATCATTCCGCAGCCGGTCTGCTCTCTGAGTTTTTTAACGTCCTGAGCTGTTATAGCCATTGTATATTCCTCCTGTTAGGTTGTAATTGTCAGATTTAATTAAAATATATTATTCGGCAGCTTCTTCGGCTTCCTGCTCGGCAACCTCGGCGGAGCCTACGGCGCCCTGACGAGCCTCTAAAACCGCGTCGGCCATTGCACCGGAAAGAAGCTTAACGGCACGGATGGCGTCGTCGTTTCCGGGAATTACATAGTCGACATCATCGGGATCGCAGTTGGTGTCAACAATGGCAACAACGGGGATGTTGAGCTTGTGAGCCTCTGCAACGGCAATCTTTTCCTTTCTGGGATCGACAACAAACATTGCAACGGGCATTTTCTTCATATTCTGGATGCCGCCGAGGAATTTTTCGAGCTTTTCGATCTCGGCATTGAGTTTGATAACTTCCTTCTTGGGGAGAAGATCAAAGGTGCCGTCCTCGCGCATTTTGCGGAGCTGGTTAAGACGGTCGATTCTGCGGCGGATGGTGGTGAAGTTGGTGAGCATACCGCCCAGCCATCTTGCGTCAACATAAGGCATTCCGCAGCGCTGAGCCTCTTCCTTAATGGAAAGCTGAGCCTGCTTTTTGGTGCCTACGAAAAGGATCTCACCGCCGTCCTGAGTTGCCTCGCGGACGAACATATAAGCCTCTTCAAGCTTTTTAACGGTCTTCTGAAGGTCGATGATATAGATACCGTTTCTCTCGGTGAAAATGTATTCGGCCATTTTCGGATTCCAACGGCGGGTCTGATGTCCGAAGTGGACACCTGCTTCGAGAAGCTGTTTCATGGATACTACGCTCATTTTTTATTTCCTCCTTGTTTTTTACCGCCATTTCCTTCATCCTGCCGAAGAACCGGGCCGAGGTAGTTTTCGGCATACGGTCAACCCTTCGCGCAGTCGGAAAATGTGAGTAATAATCGGGCAGTAAAGCAAAATTTACCCGATACCGTCGTATTATATCACAGCAGGTATATTTTTGCAAGCGAAAATTTGATTTTTTTAAAAAATATTTTGCCCAAAAGAAGTCCCGCCGGGTACCGCGTCGGGGATAGGACGCCGCACTGTTTTTCGCGCCGCCCGTTAAAGGGTCTCAAAACGGTGTAAAAAACATCATTTTTCCAGAAATCCGGCCAAAAATGGCTCCTTCCCTTTTCCCCTTTCGGGAGGGTCAAAATCCACCAAAACGGTGTCGTCACCGATCACGGTGATGTCGTCCCAGCGGATATAAAGGTCGCTTTCCCTTCCGAAAAGCCCGAAAAATTTAGGCCTTCCGAAAATAATTATTGCCTCGGCTCTTCCGCTTAAAATGTCGATGTCCACATCACACACAAATCCAAGCCTTGTACCGTCTTTAACGCATATTACCTCTTTACTGCACATGTCGGTCACTCTGCATACCATATAAACACCCCCGCCGGAAAATTATATGATAAAAATAATTAAGATATGAAAATAAGAGAACAGAGAAGATCGAACGGTAAAAATCGAAGTGAAAAGGCATCCGCAAAGAGGACGGATAAAATTGAGGTAAAAGGTAAGAGTGAAGAAGTAAGAGTGAAGAAGTAAGAAGTAAAAAGTAAAAACCCCGCCCACCAAGGTGAACGGGATTTTTGGAGCTGATGGTCGGAATCGAACCGACAACCTGTTCATTACGAGTGAACTGCTCTGCCATTGAGCCACATCAGCTTATCAACGGTTTGTATTATATCAAGATTAAACCGTTTCGTCAAGTATTTTTTATATTGTCTTGAAAAAGGCGAAAAAACTTGATAGAATAGATAAAACCGCGGCAATTGCACCGTCACATTTATGCGGACGCAAGTGTCGTATATGCCCAACAGAAAAAGCTTAAAACAAAAAACGGTATGCTTTTTGATTACAAACGGAGCGTGTGTTTTTATAAAGGAGCGGGTATTTATGTTTAACGGCGGTCTTGTGTCGGTCACCTTCAGAGGGCTTTCGGTTGAGGAAATTGCCGACCTTTGTCAAAAAAACCACCTTACCCATATAGAATGGGGCTCGGATGTGCATGTCCCCCCCGGCGATTTTAAAAAGGCCGAGCAAACGGCGAAGCTTTGCGAAGAAAAAGGTCTTGTTCCCTTTGCATACGGCTCGTATTACCGCATGGGGCAAAACAAAAGCGAGTTTTCAAAGTATATCGACACCGCAAGGGCTCTTAACGCAAGGGTCATCAGAATATGGGCGGGCACAAAAGCCTCGTCTGCTTTAACAAAGGAAGAGTATAACGACCTGCTTTTTGAGGCCGATGAAATTGCCGAAATCGCCCGAAAAAGCGGAATTACAATCGCCTCCGAGTGTCACCTCGATACCCTTACCGAGGACGCAGAAACGGCCAAAGAATTTATCGAAAAGCTTTCAAGCCCGTTTTTCAAAACCTACTGGCAGCCCAATCAATTCAAAAGCTTTGAACAAAACATTGCCGCTGCAAAAACGCTTTTTCCCTATACGGTGGGAATACACATTTTCAACTGGGACAAAAACGGCCGTCACCCTCTTTGCAACGGAAAGGAAATGTGGCGGAGGTATCTCGATATTTTCGAAGGCAGGGATATTCCCGTCATGCTGGAATTTATGCACGACGACTCCCCCGCTTCTCTTGCCCCGACGGCAAAAACGCTGTTTGAGCTGATCGGGGAAAAATAAAGAGGAAATCGGGTCGGGTACTGCTCCGTGCAGTGAAAGATCGGGGCGCGGCAGCAAAAGAAAAACAACCCCCGGCATAAACAGAGACTACATCAGCAAGGAGAAAGAAAAAATGAAAAGAAAAGCCATATTTTTGGGACGGCCGGAGGTCATGGAAAAGGTCTTTACGAAAGAGTGCAAGGAGGTTTTAGAAGAAAAGCTTGACATAGACACCTCCTTCACCGTTCCCACCGATATTCCCGAGCAGTATTTTCCCCTTTTAAAAGAGGCCGAGATAATCTTTTCCTCCTGGGGAATGCCCACCCCCGACAGCCGTGGGGTAAACGAGCTTTTTCCGAAGCTTAGGGAGATATATTATGCCGCAGGCTCCGTTCAGACCTTTGCCCGCCCCTTTTTTGACAACAATGTCAGAATATTCAGCGCCTCCGCGGCAAACGGCGTGCCTGTTGCCGAATATACGGCTGCTCAGATAATCCTTGCAAACAAGGGCTTTTTCTGGTCGTCCCGTTATCAGTCAAAGGGAAATATCGAAAAGGCAATTGAAAAAAGAACCGATACAAAGGGGAATTTCGACTGTAAGGTGGGGCTTATCGGGGTCGGAATGATAGGCTCTTTAGTCGCAAAAATGCTTAAAAATTACCGTGTGGAAGTGCTGGCCTTCGACCCCTTTTTGTCGGAGGAAAGAGCGGAAAAGCTTGGGGTAAAAAAAGCGTCTCTCGAAGAGATATTTTCAACCTGTGAAACTATCAGCAACCACCTTGCCGATAACGACGAAACGGCGGGAATGCTCGGCAGAGAGCTGTTCGACAAAATGTGCGATACCGCAACCTTCATCAACACCGGCAGAGGCCGCCAGGTAGACGAGACCGCTCTTGCCGATTTCATGGGAAAACACCCCTTCGCCACCGCCCTTTTGGATGTCACCTTCCCCGAGCCGCCGAAGGAAAAATCCCCCTTTTATACCCTTGATAATGTCATTATTTCTCCCCACATTGCCGGAAGCATCGGAAACGAGGTCTGCCGCATGGGAGAATATATGACCGAGGAATTTTTAAGGGTACAAAAGGGAGAAAAGCCTTTATATGAGGTGGTTCCCGACATGCTTAAAACAATGGCATAAGCCTCGGGACGCAGGTTTAAAATTTCAAGCTTTCGTTGCCTTATCGACCGCTTTCGGTCAAACCCCCGGAATGAGAATGACCGAGCCCTTTAAAACGGTATCCCCGTCGGTTCCGTTGGCTTTTTTGATGGCGGCGGCGGTGGTGCGGTATCTCCTTGCGACATCAAACAGCCGTTCGTCCTCGCAGCAATAATATACCGTCAGAGCGGGGAGCCTCGTGCCGCTTAAAGCATTTTCTTCACTTACGGCAATTTCCGAAAGGGCGTTTATATCAAAGCATTCCTCAAGGCAGCCGCAAAGCACCATGTTGACCTTTACATCGGCCGAGCTTCCGCCCAAAGAGTATCCGAAGCTTTTTATATCCACTGCGGGCGAAAGGCTTATACGGCCGTTTTCCTGCCCCGACATTACGGCATGGCTGAAATCCACCGTCTTTTCAAAACAGTTTATCGAACCGTCGCCGTCGCAGGCGATAATACACATCTGCACCGTGCCGTTTACCGTGACCCTGTCCCCTGCCGTTTTAACATCCGTAACGGACGCTTCGCCGAAAATGTCAAGAATACTGCCTATCTCGGTGCCGAAATCCACGGTATATTCCTTCGAAAAATTTTCTTTGACCTCGGCAAGATTTTTGTTAAGACAAATGCGTTCGCTCTTTGTCTCCGCTGTGTTTTTGACCGAATAGGCGTCGACCGCAAAATCCACCTCTTGGTTTTTGAAAATTTTGACCTGAGAATTGATTCCCGCCGAAACGGTAAAGCTCTGCACCTCTCCGTCAAATCCCGTTTTACAGCGTATGTCAAGGGCGGTTATGTCGCAATCGGCACGCGCAAAGCAGTCCTCGTCGGCCTTCTCGGCGTCGATTATCTGGGTAAATGGAAGGCTTGCGTCAAGCTCGTTTATTTTAAGCTTTTCGTCGGTCATATAGCAAACAGTAACACTGAGCTCTCCCTTTATTATGACCTTGCCCGCAATGGCCTTGCAATCGGCATATTCGATTCTTCCGCAGCTTCTTAAAAGGTTTGTCACGGGATGTGAGTCGGCGGGAAGCTCGATCTCGTCGTTTACCGCCGTATATTTTTCCGCGCACCCCACGGGAACGGTTACGTTTCTGCTTTCGAGCCTTAACTGTATATCGTCGCTTTCGGCATTTTTAACCCACTGCCTTTCGACCTTTTCAATCAGCTTAACCGATACGGAAAGAGAGCCGTGTACCTCGATTTTTCTGGGGCTTATCATTCTGCAGCTTATGTGCTCTATCTTGCATTTGACAAAAGGCGTTATGTCGGCGTCCTTTTTAAGACTCAGCTCGCGATAAAAGGACAGGGTTTGGTCAAAGGTTTTAAGACAGCCGTTTTCGTCGATATAAAAAACCGTTAAAAAAACATTTCCGTCGATGTTAAGAACCGAGTTGACGATTCTTTTTGAAATGATCTTTCCTTTGGCGCGGCATTTGAGTATTCTGCCCATATTGCCGCAAAAATCGGGCAGCATTATCTCGTTGTCGATTGCCTGCTCGAGAATTTCTTCCGAAAGGATATTTTCGGTTACGATGTTTTGTTTTTCCAGAGTTATTTCCATAAAAGCCACTTCTTTCCTGATTGATTTTAAGCAACATATCCTTAATAAGGTATATTATCGGAAAGGGCGTTTTATGACTAAAAAAACCGACGCACGGAAATATCAGGGATATATCCGCACATCGGAAAAGTATAATCTTTATGGGCTGCACGCCGTTTGGAAAAATGCAATGCACGGCATGATAAGCCATGCCTCGGCCCACTCTACGGCTTCGGCCATTTCCCCTCAAAAATGCCGTCAAAGTCCTTGGAGCTTGCGAGAGATATGTAATCGTCGTCGGCAAAGATAAAGTGATCGAGCAGACTGATGTCAAAATCCCGTATGCTTTTGGAAAGGTTGGCGGTGTTGATGATGTCGTCCTTAGAGGGAAGAGCAATGCCGTTAGGATGATTGTGGGCGATGACAAGAGATGTTGCGCTTATTTGGAAGGCTATCTCGCATATTTTTCTCGTACACATGGGCACCGAATTGATGTTTCCCTCCGACAAAACACAGTGCTTTAAAACGGCGCACTTGCTGTCTAAAAATATTCCGTAGATTATCTCATATTTAAGTCCGAAAAACTTTGGCTTTAAAAACTCTCCCGTTTCCTCGGCCGAAAGAAGCGCCTTTTTCTGCCCTCTCAGGTCGCTGTAAACCCGAAAAAGCTTTGGAAACATATTTATAAAAACAGCCGAATAGCTGCCGATACCGTCCACTTTTTTAAGATCGTCCGCCGACGCGTCAAGCACCGCCGACAGACTGCCGAAATGGTCGATGAGGGCGTGCGCAACGGGATTTAAGTCCCTTTGCGGTATGGCATATGACAGCATGAATTCAAGGATTTCATGCTGCTGAAAACCGACAAATCCGTTTTCTTCAAACCGTTTACGCAGTCTTTCTCTGTGTCCGGCGTGTATTTCCGATGACATAATAATATTCCTCCAAAGGGTGAAAAGATAATGAAAAAATATATTATTGGTAAAAACGACGCCAACCAGCGTCTTGATAAATTTATATCAAAAGCCGTGCCGTCGCTCCCGAAGTCGCTGATGTATAAGTACATTCGCACCAAAAGGATAAAGCTTTGCGGCAAAAAAGCCTCAATATCCGACCGGCTTTGCGAAAACGATGTGCTTGAGCTTTATATAAACGACGAATTTTTCGAGCAGCAGAAAAACGATGATTACGACTTTTTAAAGGCGGGCAAAAAGCTTGATATAGTTTACGAGGACGAGAATATAATGCTCGTTAATAAGCCGGAGGGGCTTCTTTGCCATTCGGCCGAGGGAGAATACGGTGACACCCTTATTGGCCGCATCAAGCGGTATTTATACGAAAAAGGAGAATTCAAGCCCGAAAGCGAAAACTCCTTTTCCCCCGCCCTTGCCAACCGAATCGACCGAAATACCTGCGGAATTGTCATTGCGGCAAAAACCGCCGACTCCCTTCGTATTTTAAACCAAAAAATCAAGGACAGGGAAATATCAAAATTTTATCTCTGCCTTGTCCACGGAAGACCCGAAAAGAAAGCCTACACGGCCGTCGGTTTTTTGGAAAAGAACAGCGACAGGAACCTTGTCAGAATATTTGATACAAAAAAGGAGGGCCGCCTGACGGTCAAAACACGGTACAGGGTGCTGTCTTATAAAAACGGAATATCACTGCTTGAAATCGAACTGCTGACCGGACGGACGCATCAGATAAGGGCACACATGGCCCATCTCGGGTATCCGCTTTTGGGGGACGGAAAATACGGTAAAAACGCCGCCGACCGCAAAAAGGGATTTGTTCATCAGGCTCTTTGCTCGTATAAGCTGAGATTTGATTTTAAAACCGACGCCGAAAGCCTCGAATATCTCAAGGGCAGAGAGTTTTCGGTAAAGAGCATATGGTTTGTCGACAGGTTTAACGGGGAGAGCTGAGCGGTATTCGGTCGGTGCCGAAGAAACCGCATTGATTTGCGGCGCCTGTCCGATGGGCTTGTTCCGCGAAATTACCGCCCCGCCATTTCCATAAACCGCTGCTCGGAAATTATCTCTATGCCGAGGGTCTGCGCCTTTAAAAGCTTGCTTCCGGCCGCCTCTCCCGCCAAAACATAATCGGTCTTTTTGGAAACCGACGAGGAGACCCTTCCTCCCCTTGACTCTATCATTTCTGTTGCCTCGCTTCTCGAAAGGGTGGGCAGCGTACCGG
>CAKSPR010000057.1 GCA_934486455.1 uncultured Eubacteriales bacterium | reverse complement strand
CAAATACCTGCCGAGGTTGCCTTGCACATCGGTGCGAGGATGTATGCCGATTCGGCGCCATTTCCTTCGACCACAACCATGTGGCTCACATCGATAAATCCAAGTGTAAGGAATGCGGAGCCTGCTCCAAGGTGTGCCCCTATACCGCCATTGTCAGCCGCCGCCGCCCCTGCGAAAACGCCTGCAAAATAAAGGCCATTAAAATGAACGAAAACAAGGCCGCCGCCATAGACAACGATAAGTGTATTTCCTGCGGCGCCTGCGTTTATCAGTGTCCCTTCGGCGCCATTACCGACAAGTCATACATTCTCGATGTAATCGACATTATTAAGAAGAGTAAAAGCAACAAAAAATATAAGGTATACGCCGTTGTGGCCCCCTCTATTTCCAGTCAGTTTACCTATGCAAAGCTCGGACAGGTCATTACCGGTCTTAAAGAGCTGGGTTTCCACACGGTGGTTGAAGCGGCTCTGGGTGCGGATATGGTGGCAGACGCCGAATCGAAGGAGCTGGTGGAGAAGGGATTTTTAACAAGCTCCTGCTGTCCCGCCTTTGTCAGCTATATCGAAAAGGCCTTCCCCGATTTAAAGCCCTTTGTTTCCCACAATCTTTCCCCCATGGCTGCCATTGCCAAATACATCAAGGAGCATGAAGCCCCCTGTAAAACGGTTTTCATCGGACCCTGCACAGCCAAAAAGGCCGAGGTGCAGAGGGAGGAGGTAAAGCCCTTTGTCGACGCGGCCATGACCTTCGAGGAGCTTCAGGCTCTTTTCGACAGCAGGGACATCGACATAACCGCCCTTCAGGAGGGAGTGCTTGACAATGCCTCCTATTTCGGCCGTATATTTGCCCGCTGCGGCGGCCTTTCGGACGCGGTGGCTCAGGGCATTAAAGAGCACGGCGACGATTTCGAGCTAAAGGCCTGCTCCTGCGACGGAATCGAGGCCTGCCGCATGGCGCTGCTTAAAAAGAGCAAGGACAGGCTCGACGCCAACTTTATCGAGGGAATGGCTTGCGTGGGCGGTTGTATCGGCGGCGCGGGATGCCTGACCCACGGAGAGATAAACAAGGCCAAGGTCGACAAATACGGCAGAGAGGCCTTTGAAAAGACCATTTCCGACGCCATTTCTCAGCTTAAATAAGGCTTGCGGCAAGGCACGCTAAGATAAGGTGTTTGTTGTTTAAGTAAGCGACCGCTTGAATGTCTTGTTAAAAACGGAATAAAAAATAAAATGTGTCGGTAAAAAAATCGGCACATTTTTTATGCAAATTTTTCGCAAAACAGGAAATACTAAAAACGAAAACAAAAAAGGAGGAAAGAATTATGCAGTGTAAAATGGGATTTGCTAAGGGAATGGGCGCAGGTCTTATGCTCGGCGTGGTCGGAAGCATCGCCGGCTCGATAGCCTACCGCTCAAACAAAAAATCCTTTAAAAAGCAGGCCGGAAAGGCCGTTAAGGCGGTCGGCGACTTTATGGATAATGTTCAGGGAATGATGAAATAAATCCGACCGAAGGTTTTTTCAAAACGGCCCTTTGCGGTCTAGGCCCTCCCGCAAAAGACAGCCGTTAATTCCGCTTTGAAGAATACGGGATAAAAAAATATCACACACGGGAAACAAGGAAAGCCTCTTGTTCGCAGCGCTTTTTTAAGCGGTACGGAAAAGAGGCTTTTTAAATATTGTTATAAGCTGCTATGGGCAATCAGCGACCCGACATCGGCTGCTTAAACCGTTATAAAAGCTTGTCGTCATAAACGGCGCGGCTGCCGCCCACGAATTTAGGCCTGACCCTTGCGGCGGTGACATTGGCTTCGCCTATTTTACGAACATTGAGTTTCAGCGGAACGGCCACCCGTTTAAGGTGCATTCCGATGAGTGTGCCGCCGATGTCGAGTCCCGCGTCGGCGCGTATTTCCTCTACTGCGACGGGGTGCTCAAAGGCCTCGTATGCCGCCGTTGCAAAGGAGCCGCCCGCCTTGGGACGGGGAACGGCATTGACGGCTTCAAGACCCTTTGCCGCCCCTTCTTCGATTATTATGGCGCGGTTGAGATGCTCGCAGCACTGGGCCGCAAGAAAAACCCCCGCCGATTTAAAGACCGAGTTAATAGCGTCGAAAACCGCCTTTCCGATCTCGGGAACCGAGCTTGTGCCCATTCGCTCTCCCAGTATCTCGCTTGTGGAACAGCCGACGACGACTATCTGTCCCGCCTTTATGCCGCTCATTGTTAAAACTTCCTCTGCGGCGGTGCGGGCCTGTTCGATTATCTGCTCATATTGCTTTAACCGTTCGCTTTGCTTACACATTTTTGTCATTTCCTTTCAGAATGGCAAACTGCCTTTTTGCGGCGCTGTTTTTGTCGAGAATAATGGCGATGACCACCGACGAAACAAGCCCCGCTATTGCCTGTATTCCGTTGCCGGGAAGGCTGCCGACGGCCGCCGCTCCGTAAAGGAACAGCTCGTAAACGAAATAGCCGCCTATCATAATCACCTCGCCCACCGCCGAAGAAATTGCAAATGCGGCAGGGGAGGGCATGTGCTTTTTAAGCGCCTTTGAAAGCAGGGCGGCGCAAAAGGCCATGAAAAATTTGATTATAAGGGTGGCGGGAGCATAAAGAAAATATCCGCCCAAAAGGTCGGTCAGCGCCGAGCCGATACCGCCGGCAAGACCGCCGTAAACGGGGCCGAGGCAAAATCCCGCGAGCAGTACGAAGCAGTCGCCTAAATTCACATAACCGTTTGTCATGGAGGGAACGGGAATGTGGATGAATGTGGCGGCGCAGGCAAGGGCTGCAAAAAGCGCCGCAAAGACCAGTCGTTTAATTTTGATGCTGTTCATAAGAAATCCTTCCTTTTTTCAGCCGTAATACATATGAAACGCCTCAAACGGCATTCATGCATATGCTGCGGCTATAGAAATTTAGCTTTCCCCAAAGCTTTCAAACAATTTCCGCAAAGACCGTGACGGTCTTAAAAATCTAAACGATCTCAAAAATCTCAAAAAAACCATAAATTCAAACGGGATGATAATGCCCGACTATATAACGGTTTCTGTCGCTTGGCTGCGGGCGCCGAGCCTATCGGCAGAGCCGTTCGGAGGGGGCGTCGAAAAAAAGCGGGCGTATGTTCTAAAATCGGCCTTGCTTATGCGGCAGGACCGGGGATTTTTTCCCCTCCGGTCTCGGCAGAGCCGAGACGGCCTCGGCGGTGCGGTATAACCTCGGTTAAGCCGTCGTTACACAGCAGGCCGCTGCAAAAAGGTTAACCATAGCGCACACATACGAACGCGATTTTGGCGGAGAAAAATCCCCATATACTGCGTTAAAATGCTCGTTAATCCGATAGGATGAACTGCGCTTTTGCCTTGTATCTGAGCATTTTTCTTACCGACAAAATTCTTCGACCTGAAATGAGTGTAGTAATGAGGGATTTTCGGTGCGGAGGAGTTCATAAGGCTAACGCCTATGGACGACGACAAGCCGAAAAGCACCATTGATAGGCCGTTTCAGGCGTGTTCGGATATGTACGCTATGGTTAAGCATTAAGGGCGCTTTCGATGTCCTCGATAATATCGTCGGCGTTTTCGATTCCAACCGAAAGACGGACAAGATCGGGGGTTATGCCGCAGGCGATGAGCTGTTCGTCGGTAAGCTGACGGTGGGTTGTGCCGGCGGGATGAAGCACACAGGTGCGGGCATCGGCCACATGGGTAACTATTCTTGCAAGCTTCAGATTGTCTAAGAATTTAATCGACGCCTCTCTGCCGCCTTTAACGCAGAAGGAGATGACCCCGCTTGAGCCGTTCTTTAAATATTTTTTGCAAAGGTCATAATATTTGTTGCCCTTAACCGAGGGGTAGTTTATCGAGCTTATCTTGTCGTTATGTGACAGATATTCGGCAATTTTTTCGGCGTTTTCGCAGTGTCTCTTTACCCGCAAATGGAGAGATTCAAGCCCCAAATTGAGCAGGAATGCATTTGTGGGGGAGGCCTGGGCGCCGGTGTCTCTCATAAGGTGGGTGGTGGCTTTGGTAATGTAGGCCGCCTTGCCGAAAGTCTCGGTGTATATGAGGCCGTGGTAGGATTCGTCGGGAGTGGTAAGCCCCGGGAATTTGTCGGCCTGCTTTTGCCAGTCGAAATTGCCCGAATCGACGATTGCGCCGCCGGTGGTGCAGGCGTGCCCATCCATATATTTTGTGGTGGAGTGGGTGACGATGTCGGCGCCGAATTCGAAGGGACGGCAGTTTATGGGGGTGGGGAAGGTGTTGTCGATTATGAGAGGAAGGCCGTTTCTGTGGGCTAAAGCGGCAAAACGCTCGATGTCGAAAACGGCGAGGGAGGGGTTGGACAGAGTTTCGCCGAAGATAAGTCGGGTGTTGCCGTCGATGAGACTTTCAATTTCCCCGTCGGTGGAGGAAAGGCTGAAATATCTCGTTTCAATGCCCATTTCGGCTAAGGTTTTGGAAAAGAGATTGACCGTTCCGCCGTAAATTTCGCTTGAGGCAAGAATGTTCTGTCCGCTGTGGCAGATGTTAAGCACCGCTATCATGTTGGCGGTTTGCCCCGAGGAGGTCAGCATTGCACCGACGCCGCCTTCAAGAGCATTTATCTTTGCGGCAACGGCCGACAGTGTGGGGTTGGAAATGCGGGTGTAAAGGTGGGTGCCGATTTCCAAGTTGAATGCCTTAGCCATATCTTCGCAGGTGTCATATGCAAAGGTGGTGGACTGGTAGATGGGGAGTACCCTTGCTTCACCAGTTGCGGGTCTGTAATCTCCCTGTACGCATACCGTCTCTATATGTTTCATAGCGTATTTCTCCTTGGCTATTAAATATGTACCGTTTTATTTTGCTTTCGAGAGCAGGTCGACCGCCTTCTGCGCCACCTCTCTCGAGCCGAGAGCCGAGAAGCGGATGTATCCTTCACCGCACTGTCCGAAGCCCTCGCCGGGGGTTGTGACAATGGCATATGTTTTTAAAAGATAGTCGAAAAATTCCCAGCTGCCCATTCCGTCGGGGGTCTTTACCCATACATAGGGGGAATGCTCTCCGCCGAAAGCGGTATATCCCGCGGCGGTCAATCCCTTTTTGATGAGGGCGGCGTTGTCGAGATAATATCTGATGTTTTCCTTTATCTGCTTTTTGCCTTCATCCGAATAAACGGCCTCGGCAGCCCGCTGGATAACATAGGGAACACCGTTGAATTTCGTGCCCTGTCTGCGTCCCCAAAGATTTTTCAGCGCAACTCTGTTTCCGTCCTTATCGGTTCCGCAAACTTCACTCGGAACAACGGTAAATCCGCATCTTGTGCCGGTAAATCCCGCGGTTTTGGAAAAGCTGCGGAATTCACAGGCGCATTGCTTCGCTCCTTCGATCTCAAAGATGCTGTGGGGAATGGCGTCGTCGGTTATAAATGCTTCATAGGCCGCGTCGAAAAGGATTATTGCGTCCTCTTTAAGGGCATAATCCACCCAGGCTTTAAGCTGCTCTTTTGTAGCGGCCGAGCCGGTGGGATTGTTGGGGGAGCAGAGATAAACAATGTCGGCATGGGTGTTCGGAGGGCAGGGTGTAAAGCCGTTTTGCTCGGTGCAGGGGAGATATACGATTTTTGAAAATCTTCCGTCCTCGCCCGCTTCTCCCGAGCGGCCGCCCATAACATTTGTGTCCACATAAACGGGATAAACGGGATCGCCCACGGCCACGATGTTGTCGACGCCGAAAATATCGCCGATATTGCCGCAGTCGCTCTTTGCGCCGTCGCTTATAAAAATTTCGTCGGCCGAGATGTCGACCCCTCTTGCCTTAAAATCGTTTTCGGCAATGGCCTCTCTGAGAAAATCGTATCCGAACTCGGGGCCGTATCCGCGGAAGGTATCGGCATTTCCCATTTCAGCCGAGGCCTTTTCGAGCGCCTTGACCACCGCGGGAACGAGGGGGCGGGTAACATCGCCGATACCGAGGCGCAGTACCTCTCTTTCGGGATTTTCCTTTTTAAAATTTTTAACCCTTCGGGCAATTTCCGAAAAGAGGTATCCGCCCTTGAGTCTTAAAAAATTGTCGTTTATTTTGGCCATTTATATTCACCTTCAAAAACAAATTCGGCGGGGCCGGTCATTTTAACCGAGCCCTCTCCGTTCCATTCGATAATAAGCTCGCCGCCAAGCAGTCTGACCACCGAGCGGTCGCCGGTAAGTCCGTTGAGCCTTGCGGCCACATGGGTGGCGCAGGTGCCTGTTCCGCAGGCGAGTGTCTCGCCCGTGCCCCGCTCGTATACCCGCATTTCAAGAAGTCCAGGCTTAATAACCTTGGCAAATTCGGCGTTTACCCTTCTGGGGAAGGCGGGGTGGCTTTCGAATTTCGAGCCGATACCGTCGATGTCGAAGGCTTTAAGGTCGGTGTCACTGTCTAAAAATACGACGCTGTGGGGGTTGCCCATGGAAACGCAGGTGGTTTTGTAGGTAACGCCGTCCACCTCGATAGGCTCGGCCACAACGGGGTTTTTGTCGAACACGGTAGGAATGTCGAGCCCGTTTAAAATGGGAGCGCCCATATCCACCGTAATGAGCTTTGTTTGGTCGTTTTCACGGCTGAATTTTAGGTATTTAATGCCTGCGCCGGTTTCGACCGAGATTTCGTCCTTGTCGGTCAATCCCTTGTCGCGGACATATTTTCCCACGCAGCGAATACCGTTTCCGCACATTTCCGAAACCGAGGCGTCGGCGTTGTACATGACCATTTTAAAGTCGGCAATGTCGGAAGAGCAGATGAGAATAAGGCCGTCCGAGCCGACGCCGAAATGACGGTCGGAAATTTTAACCGCAAGCTCCTCGGCTCTTTCGGGAAGACCGTCGAGGCAGTTGACATAGACATAATCGTTGCCCAGTCCCTGCATTTTGGTAAATTTCATATATATCAGTCCTTAGTGTGGCGGGCAAAGGTTATACGCCCGCGCCAAGATGAAAGCAATTATTAAGCCGAGCCGCTTTAGGGAGGCTGCGCGTCTCCCGCGGCAGAGCTTTTAAAGCAGCTCGATACCGCCCGCCCTGCATTTTTCCACCATATCCTCGGGCCAGGAGGATACCTGAACCTCGCCGATGTGGGCCTTCTTTAAGAAGAACATGCAAAGTCTCGACTGGCCGATTCCGCCGCCCACGGTGTAGGGGAGCCTTCCTTCAAGCAGGCTTTTCTGGAAGGGGAGGTCGGCACGCTCGCTGCATCCCCGCTCCTCAAGCTGGGAAAGCAGGGCCTTTTCATCCACCCTTATGCCCATTGAGGAGATCTCGAAGGCTATTCCGAGAGGCTCATACCACACAAGTATGTCGCCGTTTAATTTCCAGTCGTCGTAATCGGGGGCGCGGCCGTCGTGTATCTTTCCCGAGGCCATTTTTCCGCCGATTTCGCTGAGGAAAACCGCTCCGTACTGCCTGCAGACGGCGTTTTCTCTCTCCTTCGGGGAAAGGTCGGGATATTTGTCCTCAAGCTCCTGAGTAGTGACAAAATGTATCTCCTCGGGAAGCACGGGAGTTATCTCGGGATAAAGGCCGAAAAGGTATATTTCGGTGGCCTTTAAAACCTCGTATATGCTTTTGACCGTTTCAAAAAGGGCTTCCTTGGTGCGCTTTTCATGCTCGATGACCTTTTCCCAGTCCCACTGGTCGACATAAAGGGAATGGAGATTGTCGGTTTCCTCGTCCCGACGGATGGCGTTCATGTCGGTGTAAAGACCCTCTCCCGCCCCGTAATTATATCGGCCGAGAGCCCATCTCTTCCATTTTGCAAGAGAATGAACGATTTCCATGGTCACACCGGTCTCGCCCACGTCAAAGCAAACGGGGCGCTCGGTGCCGTTGAGATTGTCGTTAAGGCCGGAATCCTTTCTGACAAAAAGGGGAGCCGACACGCGGGTAAGACTGAGGGTTTTGGCAAGCTCGCACTGGAAAAAGTCCTTGACCTGCTTTATTGCAACCTGGGTATCCCGAAGGGATAACAGTGATTTATAGTTTTCGGGAATTATAAGGGACAATGTTTTCACTCCAATCAATATTGATAAAGATATTTTTCAACTTCCCAGGAGGAAACTCTTGTGCAGTATTCTCTCCATTCGTTTTTCTTGTGTTCGATATATTTTTCGGCAATGTGGTTGCCGAGGGTGTTCATGACCAGCTCATCCT
>CAKSPR010000056.1 GCA_934486455.1 uncultured Eubacteriales bacterium | reverse complement strand
TTGAAGGAAGGGGAAGCGGGCAAAGGAAACGACCCCGCCCGCTTCTTAAAAAGGAAGGATTTTTATGCAAAAGATTTTTGATGTTCATTGCCACATTTATCCCGAAAAAATCGCCCAAAAGGCTTCGGACGCCATAGGGGATTTCTACGGGGTGAAAATGTGCTTTGACGGGGGTCTTGAATCCCTAGAAACCGAGCTTGACAAGGCGGGCACAACCGTTGCCGCCGTTCATTCGGTGGCCACCTCGCCGCGGCAGGTTTCATCCATCAACCGTTTTATTGCCTCCTCGGTTTCGGAAAATCCCGGGAGGTTTATCGGAATGGGCACCCTTCATCCTTTAAGCGAGCATATCGAAGATGAGGTTGAAGAGATAATTTCCCTCGGACTTGCGGGAATTAAAATTCATCCCGATTTTCAGAAGTTTGAGCTTGACAGCAAGGAAGCCTTTAATATGTTTGAAATAGTGGGGGACAGGCTGCCCTTTCTCATTCATATGGGGGATAAACGATACACTTTTTCGGCGCCGTCTAAATTAAAAACGGTCATGAAGAGATTTCCGGGTCTTCGGGTTATCGGAGCGCATCTCGGCGGCTGGTCCATATGGGACGAGGCGGTTAAGGAGCTTTGGGATGTGGAAAATCTGACGGTCGATTGCTCGTCGTCCCTTTTTGCCATGTCGGAAAAGCGGGCAACCGAGATAATAAAGATGTATACCGCCGACAGGGTTTTTTACGGAACAGATTATCCCATGTGGGATCCCGCAAAGGAAATAGAACGGTTTAACGCCCTCGATTTAAGCGACGATGAGCGCAAAAAAATTCTTTGGGACAACGCCGAGCGGTATTTTGATTTGAAGGCACAGGCATAAAGCGCATAAACGGAACATGCCCACGCCGTAAAAACAAAAAAGCGGGAGCGAAAACGCCCCCGCAAAAATACCGTAATCTGTGTCGGTTATGTTTTTGACGGTTTTTGACCGTCGTCGGCTTAAACCCTTGTTCCGACAGCTTAAACCCTTGTTCCGACAGCTTAAACCCTTGTTTCGATAAAGGTGAGCTTACCTTTAATTCCGACCCTTCCGACAGATGCGGGAAGGAATATGCAGTCTCCCGCTTTAAGCTCTGTTGCTTCGCCGTTCCACTCGAGCACGCCCTCTCCCTCGGTTACGAGAACGGCCGAGAAGGATTTTTCGTCGACATCAATGTCGGCCGAGTCCTTGAAAAGCCTCGACTTAAAATATTTGCAATCGGCAAGCACGCCGTCTCCGCCGAAATCCACGGGCTGCGCCGGCTCGGTCTTTGTTACATCAAGAGCCTTTTCGATGTGGAGCTGTCTCGGCTTTCCGTCGGCACCCAGCCGGCCGTAGTCATACACACGGTAGGTGCAGTTGGAGTTTTGCTGGATCTCGGCAATGAGCATTCCGCTTCCGATGGCGTGAATGGTGCCAGAGGGAATAAAGAAGCAATCTCCCTTTTTAACATCCACCGAACGCAGAGCGTCGGTCAGGGTATTGTCCTTAATGCGCTGTTCAAACTCCTCTTTTGAGATCTTATCCTTAAACCCGTAGAAAAGGCGGGCGCCCTCTTCGCAGTCGACAACATACCACATCTCGGTTTTGCCGTAGCTGTTTTCGTTTTTTCTTGCGTAATCGTCGTCGGGATGAACCTGAACGGACAAATCCTTTTTTGCGTCGATAAGCTTGATGAGAACGGGGAAAAAGTCAAAGGCCTTGCCGTTTTCGCCGAGAGCGTCGGCTCCGAAGGACTCGATCGCTTCCGACAGGGTCTTTCCCGAAAGGGGACCGTTTGTGACCGTGCTCTGTCCGTCCTTATGGCAGGAAAGCACCCATGCCTCGGCGGCGGGATCGGCCGTGCAATCGGGGAAAAATTTGTGCAGTCTGGTGCCTCCCCAAAGATAATCTTTAAATGCGGGATAAAGCTTTAAGGGATAATAATTCATAAATAACATCTCCGTTAAAAATTGTTTGAAATAAGGGAATTTGAAAACCGTTGCCGAAAAATACGGCCGTCGGCAATCGGAAGGCCGCGGCCCCGATTATCGGCTTTTGACCCGCGAAGGTTAACCGCAATGCATGCGCGGGGCAAAAAGGCAGCTCATCCTGCCGGATCGGCGGGTATTTTAGGGCGGCGTGTCGGGATTGCTTTACGCCGAAATCCGACCCGTATATGCGTGATATGGTCATGAGTTGTAAGCTGCGGTCAAAGCCATATTGATTATACAGTCGTTTTAAGGAAAAATCAACCCGTTTTTCCATTTAAGCCTTACCGTATCGATAAATGCAATACCTATATGAAAAAATGTCAATTCCCATTTATCGTTTAATTTGTTAAAATAATAACAAACAAAGACCTGTTGTTGCCTTGTGCGGATTTTTCGCCAAAAAGGGGTACTTTGCAAGGCGGGCGCAAAAGGCCGTCGGCAGAGTACGGCGGTCGGAAAAAGCCGACCCGTGAGCAGGCGGCAAAACCGCCGCTTTTAAAAGCAAAGCGGAAAAGGCCGACAATAAGCTCTTTGTAAATAAACGATGGGAGACACCGTTATGAAGGAACAGGCCATTTCCCGGGCGACCCTTTCGAGGGTGCCTGTTTATCTCAAGTATCTGAAAAACGAGGCAAAAGCCGAGCAAAACATCTCGGCCACAAAAATAGCCAGAGACCTTTGCTTGGGAGAGGTACAGGTGCGAAAGGATTTAGGGGTGCTGTGCGGCGAGGGACGACCCAAGATCGGCTATAAAACAAGCGAGCTTTTAAGCTGTCTCGAGCGGTACTTTGACCTTACAAATATCCGTGCCGTTATAGTGGGATCGGGGAATTTTGCTCTGTCGCTTCTCGATTTTAGGGGCTTTGAGGACTGCGGTCTTGAAATACCCGCCGCCTTTGACGGGTGCTTTAACGAAAGGAAACGCTCGGAAGGCGGAAAACAGCTTTTGCCCCTTAGGGAAATGAAAAGCTATATAGAGAAAAACGGGGTAAAAATCGGCATAATCTGCTGTGCCTCCGAGAATGCGCAAAAATCCTTCGACCTGCTTTACAAAAGCGGGATAAGGGCGGTGTGGTGTATTTCTCCCTGCCGCGTGTCGGCTCCGTCCGACGCGGTGGTGGAATATGAAAATCCCGTCCTGACCCCCGCTTATCTCAGATGTATGACAGAGCCGATAAAAGTGCAGTCGGGCGATACGGTATAGTTTAATTGATTTGTGTTTAAAAAATCATATATTCAGTCAAATGAAGGTGTTATTATGAAATTGGACAGAATAATCGCCGTAAGAAACAGCAAAACCGTTTACTGCGAGGGAGACAGCAGCTTTAAGGTCTTTAACGATCAATATAAAAAGTCGGATGTGCTCAGTGAGGCGCTTAATCAGGCGCGTCTTGAGGAAACCGGCCTTAATATTCCGAAAATACTCGAGGTTACGGTCATCAACGGCAAATGGACCATTGTTTATGAGCACATCAAGGGGAAAAATCTTGCCGCTCTCATGACCGAGCAACCCGACAAAAGGGACGAATATATCGACAGATTTATTGATCTTCAGCTTGATGTGCTTTCGAAGAAATGCCCCGAGCTGACCCTTTTAAGCGACAAGCTGACCCGCAACATCTGCGACACCGATTTCGCCGCCACGGTCAGATACGATCTGCTCGACCGCCTCAACGATATGCCTAAGCACACAAAAATCTGCCACGGCGATTTTAACCCGTCAAACATCGTTATTTCCGATAAAAACGCTCCCTTTATACTCGACTGGTCTCACGCTGCCAAGGGCAACGGAGCGGCCGACGCCGCCGGCACATACCTCTATTTCCTTTACGGCGGAGAAAACGAAACGGCCGAGCAATATCTTAACGGAATATGCGAAAAGAGCGGCACCGAAAGAGGATATGTCGAACGGTGGTTTCCCATTGTGGCCGCCGCAAAATCGGCAAAAGCGGGAAAGGATCAAAAGAAGTTTTATACCTCCGTTGTCGAAAAGTATATATAATAAATGCTATAATAAATGCATGGCATAGGCAAGCGGCCGGCGGCGAGCTGAGGCTTTCTCGGCCCTGCCGAGAACGGAGAGCGCAAAACACCGCAGTCTTAAAGAAAAAACACGCCGCATTTTCCGATTGTTGCTTTGTGCTTGCTGCCGGCCGCCCTCCGGTCAGCAGAGCTGACTTGCCTCAGCATGCCTTGCAGCCGCGGCGTAGTGTGACAAGCAGCTATTGCTCATTAATTAAAGAAAGGTTATACCTTTGGGCGATCGCATAAGAACACGGCAAAACATCCGTAAAAAATATAATTATCTCAATCAAAATCATATCATCGGATCAATATTCAAAATCAAAAACTCAAGGCAAATACCGAGCAAAACAAAGCAATACCAAAGCAATATCAAATCAACACCGGGCACAAAGCACCCCGCCTTGCCTGTCTTTTAAAAAGCGGGGCGCAGTTAATATTTTTTTGTGAGAAAAATCAGTATTTAAATCAAAAACCGAAGGAGGAAAAAATATATGAAGGTCACGGTATGTATCGGCTCGTCCTGTCATATTAAAGGGTCAAGGCAGGTCGTCGAGCGTCTTCAGGAGCTTGTTGCCGAAAAACAGGTAGGGGACAGCGTTGAGCTTGCGGGAACATTCTGCATGGGAAAATGTCAGCAGGGTGTTTGCGTAACGGTGGATAACCGATTTTATTCGGTAAGTCCCGAGACGGTGGACGAATTTTTTGAAAAAAAGGTTGTGGAAAAGCTTAAATAGCCTTATTCACACTTGAAATATTACGGTAAAAACACATCAAACATTATGCAAATCAGTAAGGGTGAAATAAATGATAGTTCAGATATGCGTCGGCTCCTCCTGCCATCTCAAGGGCTCGGAAGAGCTTGTGGGGCTTTTCCAAAAGGCGACGGCCGAAAGAGGTCTTTCGGAGCAGGTTACGCTGGCGGGGAGCTTTTGCACCGGCAGATGCAACCGCGAGGGGGTCACCGTAATGGTGGACGACGAAATCTTTACCGGAGTAACGCCGGAAAAATTCGACGATTTTTTTGAACGGAATATTGTTAAAAAGCTTTCGGAGGAATAATCTATGGATTGCCTTACTTTAAAAAAATCCAACTGCAAAAACTGCTATAAATGTATCCGTCACTGTCCGGTCAAGTCCATTCGTTTTTCGGGAAATCAGGCCTACATAATCGGAAACGAATGTATTCTTTGCGGTCAGTGCTTTGTGGTATGTCCCCAGGATGCCAAGCAGATTGTCGACGAGACCGAGAAGGTCAAGGTGCTTATGCAGGGAGAGGAGCCGGTCATAGTCAGCCTTGCACCCTCCTTTGTGGCAAATTACGAGGGCGTGGGAATAGGCTCCATGAAGTCCGCCCTTAAAAAGCTGGGCTTTTTCGATGTTGAAGAAACGGCCGTGGGCGCCACGATCGTCAAAAAGGAATATGAAAAAATGCTTGCCGAGGGCACAAGAAGCATTATTATTTCCTCCTGCTGTCATTCGGTAAACCTGCTTATACAAAAATATTTTCCCGATTGCCTGCCTTATCTTGCGGGGGTGCTTTCTCCCATGCAGGCACACTGCCGCGATATAAAGAGGCGGCATAAGGATGCCAAAACCGTTTTTGTCGGCCCCTGCGTCGCCAAAAAGGACGAGGCTCAGTATTACGAGGGATATGTGGACGCCGTGCTGACCTTCGACGAGCTTACGGCATGGATGAAGGCCGAGGGAGTTGATCCGGCAAAGGAAAAGGACAGCGACGAGCACAGCCGCGCAAGATTTTTCCCAACCACCGGAGGAATTCTCAAAACCCTTGAAAATCCAAGCCCCGAATACACATACATGGCAATCGACGGCACCGAAAACTGTATTGCCGCCCTTAAAGACATCGAGGACGGAAAGATACACAACTGCTTCATCGAAATGTCGGCCTGTGCCGGAAGCTGCGTCGGCGGCCCGGTTATGGAAAAATTCCACCGCTCGCCCGTAAAGGATTTTGTGGCCGTGTCGAAATTTGCGGGGGATAAGGACTTTGAGGTGGAAATGCCCGACAGTCTTTCTATCCAAAAGGAATTTACCGCAATCGAGCGGAGAAACCAGCCTCCCACCGAGAACGAAATAAGAGAGATACTTCATCAGATGGGAAAAACAAAGCCCTCCGACGAGCTTAACTGCGGCTCCTGCGGATACAACACCTGCCGCGAAAAGGCGATTGCCATTTATCAGGGCAAGGCCGAGGTCTCCATGTGCCTGCCTTACCTTAAAGACAAGGCGGAAAACTTCTCCGACACCATTTCCCGAAACACTCCAAACGGCCTTATTGTGCTTAACGAAAAGCTTGAGGTGCAGCAGATAAACAAGGCGGCTCTGAAAATTCTTAACATCCGCTATGCCTCCGACATACTGGGAGATCAGGTGGTCAGGGTGCTTGACCCGGGCGATTTCGTTACCGTGCTTTCGACCGGAAAGGACATTCACAACAAGCGGGTCTACCTTGCCGAATATGAGAAATATGTCGAGCAAACGGTGGTATACGATAAGGAATACCGTCTGCTTCTTGCCATAATGCGCGATGTGACCGAGCAGGAGGCTCAGCGGGAAAAGAAGGAAAGCATCAGCCGCCAGACGGTGGAGATTGCCGACAAGGTGGTCGACCGTCAGATGAGGATCGTTCAGGATATTGCCTCTCTTCTCGGTGAGACGGCGGCCGAGACCAAGATTGCCCTCACAAAGCTCAAGGAGTCGATAAACGATGAATAATCTTTGCGCCGACATCGGATGGAAAAGCATAAATCACGAGGGTGAGCAGCTTTGCGGCGACCACATCGACATTGTCGAGCAAAACGAAAGCTCCACCGTTATCGTGCTTGCCGACGGGCTGGGAAGCGGGGTAAAGGCCAGCATACTTTCCACCCTTACCTCCAAGATAATCTCTACCATGATGGCCGAGGGGCTGTCTCTTGAGGAATGTGTTTCGACCATTGCCGCCACACTTCCCATATGCTCCGAGCGCGGTGTGGCCTATTCCACCTTTACCATAATGCATATAATCGACAATTCGACGGTCGAGCTTATACAGTACGACAATCCTCTTGTCATCTGGATAAGGGACAACGAGATATACGATTATCCCACAAGCGAGCTGAACATCGACAAAAAGAAGATATACAAATCGGTCATAAAGCTTCAGGAAAACGACATTTTTATTGCCATGAGCGACGGCTGTCCCCACGCCGGAATAGGCCTTGCCTACAACTTCGGCTGGAAGCGGGAGGATATAGCCGATTTCATGAAAACCGTGGCGCCTGTGGGATATACCGCCAAGACCCTTTCGACCATGCTGGTCGACGAATGCAATAAGCAATACGGTTATCATCCCGGCGACGACGCCACCGCCTGTGTGGTCAAAATAAGGAAGAGAGAACCCATGAACATTCTCTTCGGCCCGCCGAGAAACCGCGACGACTGCGACCGAATGATGTCGCTCTTCTTCTCAAAGGAGGGCAAACACATCGTCTGCGGAGGGACCACCTCCTCCATTGCCGCGAAATATCTCGGCAAGCCCTTAAAGGCCAGTCTCAATTTTGAACGGAGCGATGTTCCTCCCACCGCCGAAATCGAGGGTGTGGACCTTGTTACCGAGGGTGTTATAACCATAAATAAGGTCATCGAATATGCCAAGGACGCACTGGGAGACAACGAAATGTACGAACAGTGGAGCGTTAAGCGGGACGGAGCGTCGCTCATTGCCCGTCTGCTTTTCGAGGAGGCCACCGACATTAACTTTTTCGTTGGCCGGGCGGTCAATCCTGCCCACCAAAACCCCGATCTTCCCATCAATTTCAACATTAAAATGAATTTGGTCAAGGAGCTTTCGGACTGCCTTAAAAAAATGGGCAAACGCATTAAAGTCAGCTATTTCTGATGCCGTTTAAAGCGAAGCAAAAAAAGCAAAATGCTTAAAGCAAAACGGCGAGGGGGAAATTTATATGAGAAAATTCGACACAAAGGTTCAGCATCTGAAATACAAGGTGCTTCGCGAGGTCGCAAGGCTTGCCTGGGACAATTCGCTTCTTGAAAAGGTGCTTGACATTCCGAAAACCATAATTCCCGGCAACACCCCCACGATGCGGTGCTGCGTTTACAAGGAACGGGCAATTTTGGGCGAGAGGGTCAAGCTTGCCATGGGCGGAGACATCGACAACCACAATGTCATCGAGGTCATCGAAACGGCCTGCGACGAGTGCCCCATGGG
>CAKSPR010000055.1 GCA_934486455.1 uncultured Eubacteriales bacterium | reverse complement strand
AGATCGTCATAGGCCTTGCGGGCGGCTTCGATAGCGGGGCCGCTGTCCTCGGACAGGTCGGGATCGTATTTAACATCACCGATGGCGGTAATGGCATCCTCAACAGCCTTGATCTCCTCGGCGGGGATAACTGCGGCAAAAGCAGCGGAAGTAACGGTCATGTTGGCCTTGCCGGTGGTAAGAAGCTCGATGGAATAGGTTCCCTCTGCATCAACGGTGAAGGGAACAACAGCGTTTACGGTACCGTCGAGGAAATCGCCGGTGGTGTTGCCGCCCTTGGTATCTATAATGGTGCAGGTGATGTCGCTCTTCTTTATGTCTTTGGTGGCGATAACAGTGCCTTCTGCATTCTTTACGTTTGCGGTGGCAAGAACATCCTCGTCTCCGCAATATACGCCGTCGAAGAAGAGATTATACTGAGCAGCATACCGGCCGGCGGTAAGGGCCTTGGAGGTTCCGCCCAGAGCAAGCTTGGACTCGGCATAGTCGCCGCGCAGTACGCGGAAGCCTCTGGGAAGGCTGTAGTTGTGGTTTTCAATGTAGGGGTTCCAGTCGCCGTTATCGTCCTTTCCGACGCGTATGCCGTCCATGTCGTTGAAGGCATTGGCATCACCGCTGTTAATGGTGGCGATGGGATTGAAGATGTCTTCGCCGAAAAGCTCGAAGGTGTAAATTCTGTAGTTGATGAAGCCGCGGGTGTAAACACGGAATTCGCCGGTATAACCGTCGGCCTCCTGGGGGACGGTGAGGTATCCGCTTACTTCGAAGTAACGGTTACCGTCCGAGGTATATCTGAAGCCTTTTTCAAGAGCTTCGTTGTAGGCGTTCTGGATGGTCTCGGTGGAGATTCCGCCGGTATATGTGGGAGAATTGTCAGCATCCTTAACCCAGCAGTCGATACCGAACTCGGTGGTGTTGTTATGAACAACGCCGTCCCAATCGATTGCGAGGCGATATTCATACTCGGTTCCGCCGACAACCTCTTCGTTGGTACCGGTGGAGACATAACCCCAGATGCCGTATCCGGCAATACCTACCGATTTGTCACGGGCAAGAACCTCGTACTCGGCATCGGAAGTGAGTCCGCTTGTCTGAAAGTTGTTAAAATCGTTGATTCCCCAGCTCTGAATGGTAGTATAGTTGTCGTCTGCAGACGCCGTGGTGGCGGAAATGGCCATAGAGCAGGCGAGCATAGCGACAGCAAGCACTACCGAAAGAACTTTTTTGAAGTTTTTCATTTTTGTTTGTCCTCCTGTTTGTTTATTGCCGAGCACGCTCGGCGGTCTACACTTGATTATAACACAAAAAATCAAAAAATCAATCGGCAATCGGCTGATTTCAAAAGATAATTTGGGTTTTTTAAAAGTTTTTTCGTAAAAAACAAAAATATCTTGCAGTTTTTTTGCTCTTGCCATATAATAAAAAGGCAAATACAAACGGGAAAGCGGAGGGTAAAGGCATGGACGATTCTCTTGTGAAAATCGACCTTAATTGTCTTGCGAAAAATGCAAGAGCCATAACCGAAAGGTATTCCGACTATAAATATTTCATCGGGGTGGTCAAAAGCGACGGCTACGGTCACGGCATGAGCATCGTCAACACCCTTTTTGAAAACGGGATAAATTACTTCGCCGTAGCCACGCTTTCGGAGGCGGAGGAGCTTAGAAAATATAATAAAACAGTCCCCCTTTTGCTTCTTGAGCCCATAAGCCTTGAAAGCATCGAACGGGCCGAGCAGCTTGACTGCACCCTGCCCGTGCACGAGCTTGAATATGCAAGGGCTCTTGTCGGACTTAAAAGAGAAAAACCGCTGAATGTTCATTTCCAGGTCGACAGCGGATTTAACCGCCTCGGATTCAAGGACAAAGAGCAGCTTAAAGAAGCCTTTGATATTATAGACGGGTCGATATATAGTCCCGAGGGAATATATCAGCACTTTGCAACGGCGGGAATTTTCGACCCCCTTTGGGACCGACAGGTTAAAAAATTTCTCGAAATCACCTCCCTTTTAAATCTTGAAAAATTCCCCATCGTTCATATGGGAAGCGGCGTTTCCCTTCTTGCCCACCCCAAAATCCCCTTTGCAAACGGGATAAGAATGGGGCTTGTGATGTACGGATATAATATTGCCCCGTCCTCTCTCGGAGGCGGGCTGAAAAATCGGCTCAGATCCGTCAGAAACGCCTATTTCAGAAAAAAGTACAACATCAGCGAGACATATTGCGATGTGGATATAGACCTTTCCTCCGCCATGGCCCTTGAAGCCCGCATACTGCAGATAAAGGATGTTAAAAAGGGCGAAACGGTAGGATATAACGCGGCATACAAGGCGGATGAGGATATAAAAATCGCCGTGCTTTCCATAGGATACAACAACGGTATCGGCCACAAAAACCTCGGCAGAAGAGTCGTTATAAACGGCAAAAGGTATCCCGTTATCGGGGAGCTTGGAATGAATATGATCGCCGTTAAGATCGACGACAGCGTAAAGATAACCGATACCGCGACTTTACTCGGAGGCGGCATAACCCTGGGGATGTTTTCCCGCTCGTCCGACATGGGACTGGGCGAAAGCCTTATGAGCATAGGGAAAAACAACCAAAGGGTATATGTTGAGGATGGCGGAGAGGGCGCCGAATAAGACACCTGCAAAGCCGTTTTTGAGCA
This sequence comes from uncultured Eubacteriales bacterium, assembly GCA_934486455.1. Classification (GTDB taxonomy): domain Bacteria; phylum Bacillota; class Clostridia; order Oscillospirales; family Acutalibacteraceae; genus UMGS1484. The sequence continues at coordinate 6,212 of CAKSPR010000055.1, read as the reverse complement.
AAGCTTCGACAGACGGAAAGGCGCCGTCCGAAGCAACGCCGGTTACAGACAAAGACAGATACAGATTCAGATACAAATATAACGGAATAACACCGAAAAAAGGAGAAACGAGAACATGCCGATGTCGAGAAGCAAATGGCTTTTAAAAAAAATAAAGGGGATAAATCATGAGCGGCTGAACAAGCACCTTGATGTCATGGTTAAAAATACCGGAAAATCCCGCACATATATAAAATGGGACATTTTTAAAAATTTCCTTACCACCGGCTGCTCCTACACCGATTATTTCAGAGGAGATTATATCAATCTCACCAAGGAGCAGAAAAAAACCTTTGTCACTGCCAAAAAGTTTTATAACATCATCCATTATTTCAACGATCAGCAGTACATCGTTCTGCTTCACGACAAGCTGGTTTTCGACGAATATTTCAAGGATTTTATAAAGCGTGATTTCTATAATCTCCGTACCGGCAGCATCGACGGATTTAAGGCCTTTTTAAATGGTAAGGACATCGTTTTTGCCAAGGATCCCACCGGCGAATGCGGCCACAATATAAGCAAAATAAAGGTCGCCGAGCACACCCCCGAGGAGCTGTTTGAGACCTGCAAAAAAAACGGACAGCTGCTTGTTGAGGAAGCTATCATCCAAAGCGACGACATGAACGAGGTCAATCCCTATTCGGTCAATTCCTACCGTGTAGTCACCCTTTTAAAGGACGGAAAGGCTCAGGTCATCGCAAACGCCTTGAGGGTTAATCAGAACGACGCCACGGTAGTGGGATGCAGCGACGACATCTACTTTGCCATGAAGCCGGACGGAAGCGTCGACGGAAATGTTGTTGACGATTACGGAAACGTTTATACAAAGCATCCTCTCACCGGCTTTGAATTTGCAAACATGAGAATAAAAGGGGTTAAAGAGGCCTTTGACCTCTGCTGTAAGGCGGCCGAAAAAATCCCTCAGGTAAGATACATCGGATGGGACATTGCGTTTTCGGATAAAGGGCCTGTCATTGTGGAGGGCAACGAATACCCCGGCTTCGGCGTTTTGCAGTTCTATAAGCTGAAGGACTCCCACGAGGGGCACCTGAAGGACATTGAAAAAGCCGTCGGAGACGAAATTTATAAGATAAAAATGTAACCGCCCTGCCCAGCGGGGCAAGAAAAACGCCGTTTGACAAGCAATCCTTCCTCGGCAGGGAAAAAATTACGGTTTCCCTGTCGGGAAAGGTTAAAATCCATCCTTTTGTATTGACAAAGAGGTAATTTAAAAGTATAATACCTTCGTTGTGTGCCCCGATTGTATCAAGGCGGCACCGAGAATTTACGAACATTTAAAACCGAATAACAGCTGTGGACGGGGACATTTGCAAAGACAAGAGCTTGAAAAAACAAACACCCCGCACATCCATATTAAATATGCGCCGGTAGCTCAGCAGGATAGAGCGTCCGCCTCCTAAGCGGAAGGTCGGGGATTCGAATTCCTTCCGGCGCGCCACAAAAAACGCCTAAGGCCTTTGGGAACAAAGGCTTTCGGCGTTCATGAGTTTTTTTACGAGAAAAAGGTCGTAACCTCCGCTGCGGAGGCTGCGGCTTTTTTCTTTTCGGTTCGGTCTTTTGCACCGACGCATTATCTCCCGCCTGACCTTGCCATAATCGGAATGTCGCCGACTCCGTTCAGAACAATGCTCGGACGGTAGGCGTAGGTTTTCAAATTTTACATAAGAATGCTTTTTTGCCGTTTGTCTTAACATACAGCCCACATATTTGACGCAGCTTTTACATGAACTCCGCCGCAAAAAGAAAAACCGCCGCAGAAAACGCAAAAAACTGCCGCCCGCACAATGCAGGCGGCAGACCGAGCTGCGATTATTCAATAGTGACCTTGCTGCTCGAAATCAGCTTTTTCGGGTCGTGATTAGGAACCAAAACAGTCAGAACACCGTGCTCTTGAAATTGCAATGGTATGGCAGTATAATAAAACAAAAAGCTCTTGTGCTTTTTGCACAATCGGAAAAGAGAAATGGAGAGCGGGAAACAGAAAAGCAACGGCGCACAGGCTCTTTTGGCAGAGTTTTTTGCGCTGGACGAATTAAAAGCGCCGGCTGCCGATGCGCTGTCCGAAGGAAAATCCGATTATGTAACCCGGATGGCAACGATTACCGACGCCGATTTGCTGCTCGGCGTTTCACTGCTTTTGTTTAAGGAAAAGGGCCGGATTTCTTTTTGCATACCCAAAATCACAGCGATAGAGAGGAACAACCGTTATGAAAGAAAACAGAAAACTGCTGAGAGAAGTTTTAAACGATATTCGCCATGATATGACCGATGAGGAAGTGTTGAATTTGCTGGCAGACAGCAAAATATCGGTCAAGCCCGAAGTCGGAAAGGAAAAATATACGCTGGGGCAGCGTGCGGCCGACGCCATTGCAAAATTTGCCGGAAGCTGGGCGTTCATCTTTTCCTTTACCGGCGTACTCATCCTTTGGATGGTCGTCAATGTTGTCCTGGCATCCAAAGCGTTTGATCCGTATCCGTTTATCCTGCTGAATTTGGTGCTGTCCTGCGTGGCGGCGATTCAGGCCCCGCTTATTATGATGAGCCAGAACCGACAGGAGGAAAAGGATCGCCGCAGGGCCGAGAACGATTATAAGGTCAACCTCAAAACCGAGATTATGATCGAGGATCTTTACGACAAGGTCAACGCCATCCTCGCCAAACAGTTAATGTCGGAAAAAATGTCTCAGGCGAAGAACGAAAAAGACGGGGAAAAGCGATAATTCTTCCCTGCCGAGCCCTTCACAACGGGCGAAGCCTTTCGGCATTTTTTAAATAGGTCGGTATTTGTGCAAAACACTTGACATTCAGACGCTTTTTGAATATAATTACAAGGATTAAACTCCGTTTTCGGAGGGTTTTTTGAAAGGAAGATTTTTAAATGGCGATCAAAGAAATCAAACTTACTGCCGAAGGTCTTAAAAACTATGAAAATGAGCTTGACGAGCTCAAAAATGTCAAACGAAAAGAGGTCTCGGAGAAAATAAAGGTTGCCCTTTCTTTCGGTGACCTTTCGGAAAACAGCGAATACGACGAGGCAAAAAACGAACAGGCCAAGGTCGAAGCCAGAATTGCCGAGCTTGAGGCAATGCTCAAGGTGGCAAAGGTTATAAGCGAGGAAGAAATGTCGGCCGACACGGTGCATCTCGGCTCCAAGGTAAAGGTGTTCGACAAGGATTTCAGCGAAGAGATAATCTACCTCATAGTCGGTACCGCCGAGGCCAATCCCACCGCCGGCAAAATTTCCGACGAATCACCCATCGGCAAGGCGCTTTTGGGTGCAAAGGAAGGCGACGCCGTCCACGCCGAAACTCCCGGCGGAATTGTCGAGCTTAAAATTCTTGAAATAATCAAATAATCGCACAAAAATATAAATCGGAGAAGAAATATGGCAGAAAATAATCAGAACAGCAATCAGAATAAGGAGCCGGCTTTAAGCGAGGTGCTCAAGGTAAGAAGAGATAAGCTCACCGCCCTTTGCGAGGCGGGAGAGGATCCATTTGTAAAGACAAAGTACGATGTTTCCGCTTATTCAAAGGATATAAAGGAAAATTACGGGCAGCTTGAGGGGAAAACCGTTTCTCTGGGCGGCCGCATAATCTCCCGCCGCATTATGGGCAAGGCCAGCTTTGTCGGACTGCGCGACGGCGAAGGCGACATTCAGCTTTATGTCAGCAAAAACGATGTGGGCGATGAGGATTATGCCGCCTTTAAAAAATGGGACATCGGCGATGTTATCGGCGTTTCGGGTTTCGTTTTCAAAACCAAAACGGGTGAAATTTCGGTGCATGCTCAGCATATTGAGCTGTTGGCAAAATCCCTTTTGCCACTGCCCGAAAAGTTCCACGGCCTTAAGGATACCGACACCCGCTACCGTCAGCGCTATGTCGACCTTATTGTCAATCCCGAGGTAAGAGACACATTTTTAAAGAGATCGCAGATACTGCGCGAAATTCGCGCCTACCTTGATTCCAAGGGCTTTTTAGAGGTCGATACCCCCATTCTCGTGCCCCTCGAGATCGGTGCTTCGGCCCGCCCCTTCAAGACCCACCACAACACCCTTGACATGGATATGTACCTGCGCATTGAAACCGAGCTTTACCTTAAAAGGCTGATTGTCGGCGGAATGAACAGGGTATATGAAGTCGGAAGAATTTTCCGCAACGAGGGAATGGACACCAAGCACAATCCCGAGTTTACCACCATCGAGCTTTATCAGGCATACACCGATTTCCGCGGTATGATGGATCTTGTCGAGGAGCTTAACACCATGCTGGCCGAAAAGGTCTGCGGCTCCAAGGTCATCACTTATCAGGGCAAGCAGATCGACATGGGCCACTGGGAGCGCCTGACCATGGTCGAGGCGGTCAAAAGATATTCCGGCTGTGACTATAACGACTGGGCAACCGACGATGACGCAAGAAAGGCCGCGGCCGAGAAGCATGTTGAAGTGCCGGCTGATGCCACAAAGGGCACCGTTCTTGCCGAGTTGTTCGACGCCTTTGTTGAAGAAAATCTCATCCAGCCCACCTTTATATACGACTATCCCGTTGAAATAAGCCCTCTGGCCAAGAGAAAGCCAGACGATCCCGCATTTACCGAGCGTTTTGAATATTTCATAAACGCCACCGAGTTCGGAAACGCCTTCAGTGAGCTTAACGATCCCATTGACCAGAAACAGCGGTTTGAGGATCAGGTTGCCGCCAAGAAGGCCGCCGATCCAAACTGCAATTCCGAGGTGGACTACGACTATGTAACCGCCCTTGAATACGGTATGCCCCCCACAGGCGGCTTGGGCTTCGGAATAGACCGACTTGTTATGCTGCTGACCGACAGTCCCTCTATCAGAGATGTGCTTCTCTTCCCGACAATGAAGAGCCTGAACTAAATAACCCTTTATAATTCTTCATAATTCTCGATAATTTGAATTATGAACGGGTTTACACCAGCAACTTACACCAATTTACACCAACGGTACACCAAACCGAACACAATCGCACATTTTTTGAGAGCCTACTATGTTTTATTACATGGTAGGCTCTTTTTTATGCCCTGTTTGTCTTGCTCTTACATGAGATAAATGGGGCAATTTTATTTTTTTCAAAAAGGGGGTTAATTTTCGATGTTTTTTTCAGCAATCCAATACAGAGGGCAAAACAAAAGACCTCTGAGAACCTTGAAAATTGAATATACAGCACACAGGCACATTACCTGTAATCCGAGCCGTAAAGTGGGCGCGCCAAGATCTTCCGAAAGGAAAGGAGCGAGAAACACCTACACTTTGTTATTTGTCGGCAGACAAGAAGGCGATGACGCTTACAGGGGATAATGATACTTCCGTAATTCGCGGTCGGTCCATAAAGAAGGGGCGAGGGTGAAACTCCCATGGAGCTACTTGCAGTAGCCGTCTGTGTTGTTCCCATTACATCCGGGGTGTCGAGGACAAATAGGATGTACGACCTAAGCGTATAAATGATGTTTATGCGCTTAGGTGGTTCAAAAGGCAAATATAAAAGAAAGGAGCTTGAAAAAGTGAACTGTAAAGTAATTGCAATCGAAAATCAGAAAGGAGGTACGGGCAAATCTACCACGGCATTGAACCTCGGCGTCGGTCTTAAAATGAAAGGCAAAAAGGTTTTGCTTATTGACGCCGACCCACAAGGATCGCTTTCCATCAGTCTCGGAATCAAAAGACCGGACGAGTTAGATGTTTCCCTTGCGACCTTAATGAGTAAGGTAATCGACAACAAACCGTTTAATGATGACTACGGTATTATTCATTGTAACGAGGGTATCGACCTTATGCCCTGCAATGTGGAGCTGTCCGGAATTGAAAGCTATCTCTTTACGGTGATGAGCCGAGAGTGCATTATGAGAACCTATGTCAATCAGATCAAAAAGAACTACGACTATATTCTCATTGATTGCACCCCGTCTCTCGGACTTCTGCCGATTAACGCTTTTGTTGCGGCAGACAGTATCATTGTCCCAAGCCAGCCGAGGATATTATCTACCAAAGGTCTTGACCTACTCTTGCGTACCTATTCGCAGGTCAAGCGAGGGATTAACCCAGACCTGAAAATCGACGGTATCCTCTTTACAATGGTGGACGCACGAACCGTAAATGACAGGTCGGTAATTGAGTCAATGCGCGA
>CAKSPR010000054.1 GCA_934486455.1 uncultured Eubacteriales bacterium | reverse complement strand
CTTTATCGGTTTGTCAAGAACAAACAAGAAATTTATTGACATAGTATAAAGGGCGGGGTTAAAATAAGTGTAGAATAAATTTTTAAGGGCTTTTCCGACCGGTCGCTGTTTTTATCTGCAAATCGGCGGGGAAAACATCTTTAAAAAAGCAGCTCAAAAGCCTGCATCGAGGAAAGGGGGATCGGCATGGCAAAAAATTTTTCTCTTAAATTTTCTTTTGCCGACGCCGCCGTTATCGCTTTTGCGATACTTTTGTCGGTGCTCGTCTTTTTCGGAGTGGGAAAGGCTCTTGAACAGGAAGGCGATAGTTCGTCGGTCTATATTTATGTTGACGGGCGCTCCCTTTATCCCGAGGGAATACCCTTTAAGCCCGACGGGGAGACAAAAACCATTATTATTTCAAAAGAAAACTTTCCCGATTTTAATGTGAAAGGCACCGTTGTTTTGACCATAGACGGGCAAAAGGGAATAGCCGTTATCGAGGCCGATTGTCCCAATCACGACTGCGTGCGGCAGGGCTTTGTTAAAAAAAGCGGGGTTCCTGTGGTTTGCGCGCCCAATGGCTTTGCGGCGGTCATAAAAGATAGCTCAAAAGGTAATTCAAAAGACGGCTCAAAGGAAAATACTCCCGATGCGGTGATCGGAATGGTGTTTTTATGATGAAAAAACAGAATGCCCTCCATGTCGGACAGGCGGAAAACAACCGCACAACAGTGAGCGGCAAAAATGATGCTTTTGAAAAGGAAACCGCCGCAAAAACGCGAGACGGCGAAAAAGACCTTTGCGGAAAGAAAGATGCCAAGGCAGGCTTTTCGGTCAAAAAAACGGCGACGCTGGCGCTTCTTCTTTGTCTTTGCTCGGTTGTTGGAATAATCGAATCGTTTATAGCTCTGCCGCTTCCCGTTCCCGGGATAAAGCTCGGCCTTGCAAATCTCGTCACCCTTTTTGTGCTTTATTATTTTGACAAAAAATGCTATGTCACCATAGGCTTTTTAAGGGTGGTTTTAACGGCACTTTTGTGGGGCGGCTTCGGCCTTAATTTTATCTTTTCCTTTGCGGGGTGGGCGCTTTCGGCCGCCGCGGTTATTACGGCATGCCTTATAAACAAAAACAGCATATACGGCATTTCGGTGATCGGCGCATGCTTTCATCAAATGGGACAGATGACGGTGGCGACCCTCGTTTATGCACAGTTAGGCCTTTTATACTACCTGCCCTTTCTTATTGCTGCGGGAACGGCAAGCGGCCTTTTGACCGCCTTTTTGACCAAGCACATTATCGTGGCCTTAAATCGGCCGGGTGTCGCTTTTGAAAAATCGGTGTAAATAAAAAAACGGTTATCGTCGGTCTGCGGTTTTAATGACCTTACGATAACCGTTTTTGTTTATTTCTTTTTATAGCTTAATATAAGTCCCGCCGACAGTCCCACCACCAAAAAGGGCGAGATCCTGACGAAGATATATTCAAAGGCGTGAAGGGCCGCAACATAAACGGCCGTTTCGGGATCGCCTAAATTCCAAGTGAGATATTGACTTTTAAGCACGATCAACCCTATCCAAATTGCGGCGATTAGCGCCAAAAGGACGATGAGCAGTATCCTGACGCCTTTTTTAGAGGCGTTTTTGTTTTGCGCCAGCTGGAGGTTTATCACCTCAAGCTTTCTTGAAATGGCCTTTAAATCGTCCTCGTCATTTTGCTCGACCGTTTCTCCCAGCAGGGTGCTGACAGGTGTTTCAAGGGCTTGCGAAATTGAAATGAGCATTTCGGAATCGGGAACAGAAAGCCCCTGCTCCCATTTTGATACCGTCTGCCGCACAACATTCAGCTTGACCGCAAGCTCCTGCTGTGAAAGTCCTTTTGATTTTCTGATGGATCTTATGTTTTCGCTGAGCATAAATATTGCCTCCGTTTACGGTTTTAGCATGTGTCGGAAAAAAGTTTTTTGCCCGTTTTTTGCGGGCGTTTTCCCGACTGCGAGGCCATTATAGTGCGATTTTGCCCGTTGCCGCAAGCAACGCCTTTTAACATTTGCCGAAAAACCGTTAGATATATCGGTTTCTTTTAAAGCACGGCGGCTTATAAGCGGGTTTTGAATAATCTTTTTATATATGCAACTGTTGCTTGACGACCGCTTATATTAAAGCGCCGTTCCTTTTTTCGGAACAAAAAGTCCGCTCATGTCGGCGCGCTCAAGCTTTAGCAGTTCTATCTTTCTGTCGATACCGCCGGCGTAGCCTGTCAGGCTTCCGCTCGCGCCCACCACACGGTGACAGGGGATGATAATTGAAATGCTGTTGTGACCGACGGCGTTTCCCACCGCCTGAGCCGACATTTTCGAAAATCCTCGCTCATCAGATAGCTTTTTTGCAATATCGCCGTAGGTAGTGGTTTTACCGTAAGGAATGTGCAAAAGGGCGTCCCACACGGCAAGGCGAAAATCCGAGCCCACGGGATTGAGCGGAGGGGTGAAGTCGGGTTCTTTTCCGTTAAAATATATGTCTAACCAATGCTTTGCTTTTTCAAGAACGGGCGTTTTTTGCTCGATGCCTTCAAGGGGGAGATTTTGTGCAAAATATTTCTGTCCCTCAAACCACAGACCGGTCAGTCCGCTTTCGTCGGCCGCAAGCAAAATTTCTCCGAGAGGGGAGCGGTAGTGCATAATATTTGTCATGGCTTTCACCTCGGCTTAATTGTATCACACAATTGCGCGGATTTCCACATTTAAAGGCAGACCGCTCGGACAGCCGCTTTTTTTGACAGCCGAAGTCCAAGGAGGGCTTGATAAAAAAAGCCTGCTTTTTGAGCTGCGGGGCTGTGCTGCGGGCTTACGGCCGCTTTGCAAACCGTCCTTTTTAGGGGCGGTTATATATTTTTTTAAAAAATTTAATGGCAGCACTTGACTTTATCAGTTTAGCATGGTAAAATGATAAAGCGTAAAGAAACTTTTTTTCAAAAAAGGAATGAGAGTCAAATGGAAAGTAAGTATACGGAATATACAGACAAGCTTTTTGAAGCCATTTTAACCTTGGAAAATATTGAGGAATGTTATAGATTTTTTGAAGACATATGCACAATAAAAGAAATTCGATCGCTTTCGCAGCGTCTTGAGGTTGCGCAGCTTTTACAGCAGAACAAAAGCTACATTAATATTTCGAAGGAAACAGGCGCAAGCACAGCAACAATAAGCCGTGTAAACAAATGCTTCACATACGGCACCGGCGGATATAAGGCTGCCCTCGAAAGGCTTGAAAAGGGGAAGAAATAAAATGGATTACATCTTACGAAGTGAAGAAAAGGCGATTTTTAAACTGCGCAGCTTATATGAGAGCTACGGCTACTGTCAGTTTAAAATGAGCAAGTTTGAGGAATACGATTTATACACACGCAACAAGGATTTTCTCGTTTCGGACAGTATCATCACATTCACCGACACAAGCGGGGCGCTTATGGCGTTGAAGCCCGATGTCACCCTTTCCATAATAAAGGACAGCGCCGATGTTGACGGCTCGGTTAAAAAGGTTTATTACAACGAAAATGTTTACCGCGTTTCAAAAGGAACCCAGTCGTTTAAAGAAATTATGCAGGCGGGTCTTGAATGTATAGGCGATGTTGACGAATATATAATCTGCGAAACCCTTTATCTTGCGGCAAAAAGCCTTGAGAGCATTTCGGCGGATTTCATTCTCGATATTTCCGATATGGAGATTATTTCGGAGGAAATAAAAGCGCTTGCAATTTCGCCGAGCGGGGAAAAAGAAATTTTAAAGTGCCTTGGAGAAAAAAACATTCAGGGCATAAAAAGAGTTTGTGCGGCGGAAAATGCAGACCAAAAGGCCGCCGAAATTCTTGTTAAAACAGCATCGCTTTACGGCAGTATGAAAAAGGTAGCCTCCGCTCTTAAAGAAATCGGTTTCGACAAAATTTCGCCGTATGTTTCCGCCCTCGAAAAAATTGCCGATTATTTTGAGGGAAGCGGACTTGAAGACAGAATACATTTTGATTTTTCGGTTATTCACGATATAAATTATTACAACGGAATTGTGTTTAAAGGCTTTATAAACACCATCCCCACGGGGATTTTGTCGGGCGGTCAGTATGACGGTCTTATGCGCAAAATGAAAAGAAACTCAAGTGCGATAGGCTTTGCGGTATATCTCGATTTGCTCGAGCGGCTACCCGGAGACGAAGAAAAATTCGATGTCGACGCGCTCCTTTTGTATGACGAAAGGGCAGACGCAAAAGCGGTTAAACAAGCCGTTGATATGCTTTCGGAGAAAAACATAAGCGTTTCGGCACAAAAGAAAATTCCCGAAAATCTGCGCTATATGTCGCTTTACAGGCTGGGAAAAGGAGGTCCGGAGAAGGTTGAGTGATTTTTTAAATATTGCACTTCCCAAGGGAAGGCTGGGAGAAAAGGTTTATAAGATGTTTGAAAAGGCGGGATTTGAGTGCCCGTCGGTTTTGGATGATACAAGAAAGCTTATTTTTGAAAACCCCGAAAAAAGGCTTCGTTATTTTTGGGTAAAACCGTCGGATGTTTCGATATATGTTGAGCGCGGAGCAGCGGCAATAGGCGTTGCGGGAAAGGATATTTTGCTTGAATACGAGCCGGAGGTTTACGAGCTTTTAGACCTTAATATAGACAAATGCGATATGTGTGTTGCGGCGAAAAAAGGCTTTTTTGACGAAAATCGAAAGACGCTTCGTGTCGCAACGAAATTTTCAAACTGTGCAAAGCGTTACTATAACGCAAAGGGCAGGGATATTGACATAATCCATCTTAACGGTTCCATCGAAATTGCGCCGATTTTGGGGCTTTCGGACGTTATTGTGGACATTGTGGAAACGGGCACAACCTTAAAGGAAAACAATCTTGAGGTTACAGAAAGAATTTTTCCCGTCAGCGCAAGGCTTATAGCAAACAAATCGAGCTTTAAATTCAAAACCGATATGATTGAAAACATCGCGGATCATCTGGAGGTCAAAAATGATTAAAATTTTGAAATACAAAGAGGTTGAAAATAAAGAGATTTTTGCGCGCGCAGACATAAAAACAAATGTTGAGGACATTGTTTTTGAAATTATAGAAAATGTTAAAAACAACGGCGACAAGGCGCTCTTTGAATATTGTGAAAGGTTTGACGGGGCAAGACTTTCGTCCTTTGCCGTGAGCGCCGATGAAATTGAAAACGCGGTAAAAGCGGTCGACGAAAAATTTATTAACATACTTAAAAAAGCGGCGTCGAACATCAGAAAATTTCACCAAAAGCAAGTCCGCACAAGCTTTATCATAAACGACGAAAACGGAATTGTGACAGGGCAGAAAATCATTCCCGTCGATTGCGCGGGTCTTTATGTTCCGGGCGGTACGGCAGCGTATCCGTCGACCGTTCTGATGGATGCAATTCCCGCTAAAATCGCCGGCGTGAAAAAGCTTGTTATGGTCACGCCTCCGCGCCCCGACGGAAGTGTAAACCCGGTGATTCTTGCGGCGGCGCACATTGCCGGTGTTGACAAAATATACAAGGTAGGCGGCGCACAGGCGATCGCCGCGCTTGCATACGGCACCGAAAGCATACCGAAGGCGGATAAAATCGTCGGCCCCGGAAACGTGTTTGTCGCCGAGGCGAAAAAACAGGTTTTCGGCCTGGTTTCCATCGATATGGTGGCGGGGCCGAGCGAGATTTTAATTGTCGCAGACCAAACGGTAAATCCCAAATACGCCGCCGCAGACCTTCTCTCGCAGGCCGAGCACGACAAAATGGCTAGCGCGGTTTTGGTCACGACCTCAAAGGAGCTTGCCGAGGCGGTTCAAAAGGAAATTGAAATTCAAATTCAAAGGCTTGAAAGGGCGGAAATTGCCCGTGCATCCATTGACGGCAACGGTAAGATCATTGTTGTTGACGACATAAAAACCGCCATTGACATTGCCAACGAAATTGCGCCCGAGCATTTGGAGCTTTGCGTGGACAACCCCTTTGATTATCTCGACGAAATCCGTCACGCGGGGTCGGTATTTATGGGCAAAAGCTGTCCCGAGGCGCTGGGCGATTATCTTGCCGGAGCAAATCACACGTTGCCCACAAGCGGCACGGCGAAGTTTTCAAGCCCGCTTTCGGTGGACGATTTTGTTAAGAAAACGCAGTACACCTATTACACTGCGGACGCACTCAAAAGGGTTGCTTATGATGTTGCATATTTTGCCGAGCAGGAGGGGCTTACGGCCCATGCGAAAAGCGCGGTTATAAGGCTGGAGGAATAAAAGATGAGCAAATTTATTTCCCGTAGGCTGGAAAGGCTTGTTCCGTATACACCCGGCGAGCAGCCGCAGGACAAAAAATATATAAAATTAAACACAAACGAATCTCCGTTTCCGCCGTCTGACAAAGCGGTGTCGAGGGCAGGGGAGGCTTTAACCCGTCTTATGCTTTATCCCGATCCCGAATGCACGGCTTTAAACGAGAAATTTGCAGGGGTCATAGGCGTTGAAAAAGATGAGGTTATGGCGGTTAACGGCTCGGACGAAATTTTAAATTTTGCCTTTTCGGCGTTTTGCGGCGGGGAGAAAACTGCTGTTTTCCCCGATATTACCTATGGCTTTTATGAGGTTTTTGCCGATTACAACGGCGTTGTGTATAAAAAAATCCCGTTGGGGGCAGATTTTAAAATAAATATTTCGGATTACTTAAATGCAAACGCAACGGTATTTATCGCAAATCCCAATGCGCCGACTGGTATTGCGCTGACGCTCGGCGAGATAGAGGAAATTGTTAAAAACAATCCCGAAAATGTCGTTGTTATCGACGAGGCGTACATTGATTTCGGCGGCGAGAGCGCAGTTTCTCTTATACATAAATACGACAATCTTTTGGTTACGCAAACCTTTTCAAAATCCCGTTCGGCGGCAGGCGCACGGCTGGGGTTCGGCATTGCCTGCAAAAGCCTTATTGCGGATCTTAACACGGTCAGGTTTTCCACAAATCCGTATAACGTGAACTCTGTGACAATGGCGCTCGGCGAGGGGATTTTGGACGACGGGGATTATACGAGGGAAAACTGCAAAAAAATAATTGAAACCCGCTTGTTTGCCGAAAACGAGCTTAAAAATCTCGGCTTTGAAACGACAAATTCATCGGCGAATTTCATATTTGCAAGACATAAAAAAATCGGCGGTGAAAAAATCTATAAAAAGCTTAAAGACAAAGGAATTTTGGTGCGTCATTTTAACGGTGAGCGAATAAAGGATTTTAACCGAATTACCGTCGGCACAAAGGACGAAATGACGGTTCTTATTGAAAAATTAAGGGAAATAATAAAGGAGGAAACAAAATGAGAAAGGCGGAAATTAAGCGCAAAACAAACGAAACCGACATAAAGCTTTCGCTTGATCTTGACGGAAGCGGAAGGTCGGAAATCAGGTGCGGCTGCGGGTTTTTGGAGCATATGTTAACGCTTTTTGCAAAGCACGGGCATTTTGATTTAACGCTGTCCTGCGCAGGCGATACCTATGTTGACGACCATCATACGGTTGAGGACATCGGAATCGTTCTCGGGGAGGCGTTTAACAAGGCGTTGGGCGACAAAAAGGGAATCGAGCGCTATGCCGATACAATTCTTCCCATGGACGAATCGCTCGTTTTAACGGCGGTCGATTTGTCGGGCAGGGCGCACCTTTCTTATTCGCTTGATATTCCCACCGAAAAGGTCGGCACATTTGACACCGAGCTTTGCGAAGAATTTTTCGCGGCATTTGTGCGCAGCGCACAGTGTACCCTTCATATAAAGAAAATCTCGGGAACAAATTCTCACCACATAATCGAATGCGCCTTCAAGTCTTTTGCACGCACAATGTCGGGCGCGGTTAAAACAAACGGCAAATTTAAGGACGAGATATTGTCAACAAAGGGAGTGCTTTGATGATTGCTATCGTTGATTACGGCGTGGGAAATCTTTTTTCGCTTAAAAGCTCGCTTTCATATATCGGAGCGGACGCCTGCGTGACGGGGGACAGCGAAAAAATAAAGTGCGCCGATAAGATTATACTCCCGGGTGTGGGCGCTTTCGGCGACGCGGTTAAAAAGCTCAGGGACGCCCGCCTTGACGAGGTTATCGTTTCACAGGCGAAAAAAGGCAAGCCGATTATGGGAATTTGTCTCGGTATGCAGCTTTTGTTCGACAAAAGCTTCGAATACGGCGAGCATTCCGGCCTGGGTCTTATAAAAGGTGAAATTCGCCCAATATCCGACTTTACAGACAAAAGCTTAAAAATTCCGCATATCGGCTGGAATTCGCTGAAATTCACCGATAAGAAAAGCAGGATTTTCAGGTATATAAACGACGGCGATTTTGTGTATTTTGTTCATTCTTATTATGCGGCAAATTGCGACGAAAGCGTTATTGCAAATGCGGAATACGGGGCAACTCTTACCGCCGCGGTGCAGTGCGGTAATGTGTACGGCTGCCAGTTTCATCCCGAAAAAAGCGGAAATACGGGACTTAACATTTTGCGCGCGTTTTGCGAAGGGGGAGAATAAGAAATGCACATTTTTCCCGCAATAGATCTGTATGACGGCAAGGCTGTTCGCCTTTTAAAGGGCGACTATCAAAAAATGACGGTATACAGTGAAAACCCCCTTGAAATCGCAAAGGATTTTGAAAACTCGGGCGCAGAGTTTTTGCACATTGTAGACCTTGAGGGTGCGAAAACAGGCGAGACGCCGAACATAAATACGATAGAAAAAATCGTAAAAAACACTTCGCTTTTTACAGAGGTCGGCGGCGGAATAAGAACGCTTGAAACGGTGAAAAAATATTCGGACATCGGTGTTAAACGCGTTATTCTCGGCACTGCGGCGGTTAATGACGAGGAGTTTTTATTGAGTGCGGTAAAAAAATACGGCGAAAAAATCGCAGTCGGAATTGACATAAAAGACGGGTTTGTCGCCATAAAAGGCTGGACCGATCTGAGCAAATACACGCCCTTTGAATTTTGTGAAAAAATGCAGAATATCGGCGTTAAAAATGTCATTTGCACCGATGTTTCAAAGGACGGTGCAATGCAGGGAACAAACCTTGATTTATATAAGGAAATGTCGGAAAGGTTTGACTTAAACATTACGGCGTCGGGCGGCGTGAGCGGTATTGACGATATAGAAAGGCTTAAAGGTCTCGGAATTTACGGCGCAATAATCGGCAAGGCATACTACACGAAGGCAATTTCGCTTGCCCGGGCAATTGAGGTGGCAAAATGATTACAAAACGAATTATCCCGTGCCTTGATGTTAGGGACGGCAGAGTTGTTAAGGGCGTTAATTTTGAGGGTCTGTCGGATGTTTCGTCGCCGGTCGGACTTGCAAAATTTTATAGCGACAACGGCGCGGACGAGCTTGTTTTTTACGACATAACCGCATCGGCTGAGGGCAGGGCGCTTTTTACCGATATTTTAAAAAAGGTTGCCGAAACGATTTTCATTCCGCTTACGGTAGGCGGCGGTATAAACACCGTTGACGATTTCGACAGAGTGTTAAAATGCGGAGCGGACAAGGTTAGCGTAAATTCCGGCGCCCTAAAAAATCCGAGTTTGATTTATGAGGCGGCGAAAAAGTACGGCAATCAGTGCGTTGTTATTTCGGCGGATGTAAAGCGCGAAAACGGACAGTTTACCGTGTATGCAAAGGG
>CAKSPR010000053.1 GCA_934486455.1 uncultured Eubacteriales bacterium | reverse complement strand
TCATAATCCTGAGCGTCGAAAGCGGCCGAGCCGTTTTGCTCGAAATTGCATCCTCTTGATTTTACCGATGAGAAGAAAAGCTCTCCGACGGAGTCATAATATTCTTCTTTAAGAGAAATTCCCAAGGGGCAGACCGCGTCGGTTGCAGCGGCAATCTGCGAGCAGTCGTCAAGCAGTTTGTCGAAATTGTCGGGCTGTTTTATGCCGAGAGAGGCAAGAATATCGGGATTGACCGTAAAGCAGGTTACGGTGCCCTCGAGAGGCAGTCCGTATATTTTTTCACCGTTTGAAACGCCGCTGAAGCAGGACTCGGTAAAGAAGGAGGAAAGCTCTTTTGCACCGTATTCGGACATGTCCTTTATAAGACCTGCACCTTCGGCCGAGCTTAAATATTTTCCGTTGATTATCACGGCGTCAAAATACTCGCCGCTTTGCTTTTTGTCCGAAAGGAAATTTTTCACCGATGCTCTCTTGTCAAAATCCTTTTCAACAACGGTAATCTTAATGTTGCCGTGCTTTTTCTCATATTCCGACACGGCATTTGCAAGAGCCTGCGAACCAGAAGGGGCAAGCAGCTTTATTTCGGTTTTACCGTCGGAGCTTCCGTTTCGGTCGGCCTTTGGAGCGTCGCTCTGGCTTTCGTCTGCCAAGGGGGTAATCTCGCCCTGAGTTACCGAGAAAAGGCTCCTGTCCTTTTCGCCCGATATTATCACCGTCAGCTTAAGGACGGAATTACCGTCTTTGTCGTATTTTTCAATCTGTTGTCCCTCTTTTATGCGGGTCGACCAGTCGGTTATCTGCTCGCCGTCCTCGGAAAAAAGCCTGAGTGTTTCGCCGCCGAGGCTGTCGAGTGCCAGTTCACCGCTTTTCCCGTCGATTTCGGCATTATCATAAAGGTCGGAAAAGTCCCAGTAAAGCTCGGGATCGACGGTATAGGTTTTTTCGATCTGTTCCGAAGCGGCCGACTCGGGCTCGGAAACATCCGAGGGCTGCTCGGGTGCTACGGAGCAGGAAGCAAAAAGAATTATTGCGGTAAAAACGGCCGCGATTTTTAACATGTGTTTTTTCATACTTACACCACTGTCTCTTTATTGTTTTGCAAGTCTGTTTTTTCGGCGGCGTCGGAGGGGAGGGGGCCTGAGCCGTCGCTGTTTTCGGCGGGTCTGCCGTCGACCCGGGAGCCGTCGGGTGGGTTATCCCGACCGTCGCTTCCTCCGCCGTTTTCTTCCGAAAGCTCCTCGGCCTTGACCGATTTCCATATGTGTATAAGCCCGGCCTCCTGAAGCTTGGCGACAATTATTATCATTATGGGGAAGGCTATCATGCCGAGAAGTCCGATGGTATTAAGACCGAGGTACATGGCCATGAGGGTGACGATGGGAGGCAGTCCAACCTGCTTTCCGATGATTTTCGGTTCGATGATATTTCTGACAACTATGATGAAAACATAAAGAAGTATAAGCTCAAGACCGAGGGTGGAATTGCCGCTGATAAGCTCCACAATGCCCCACGGAATGAGTGCCGTGCCCGTTCCGAGCACCGGAACAATGTCGAGAACGGCGATAAAGAAGGCCAGTGTTCCCGCATATGGCACGCCGAATATCATAAGACCCGCCAAAAGCTCGGCGAAAATTATAAGAAAGATTAAAATGTAGCCCCTGAGCATCTTCAGCACATTTTCCATAAAGAGCTGTTTGGAATGGCGTATAAGGTGCTGGTTTTTTGAAGAAAACTGCCTTAATATAAAGGCGGTTATGCGGTTGTAATCGTTGGTAATAAAGCAGGAGGCAACAATGGATATAATGGTTGTGAGCATAAGCCCGGGGATGTTCGAAATGACGCTTGTGGCGAAGGAGGTAACGGCGTTTGAAGCGGCCGATACGCCGTTTTCCGCCATTGTGAGAGGTGCGCTTCTGAGGGCGTCGGCCAACCCTTCGGGCAAGGTGTCAAGCCAGTCGGAAAGGTTATCGCTTATATTTTGAAGGGTTTCCTGAAAGACGGGAATGTTGGATTTCATCCAGCCCACCAGGCCGTATACCTCATTGTATATCTTTGCCCCGAGGAAAATTATAAGTCCGAACACCAGAACAAGTATAAAAAGCACAAAGAGCGACGACCAAAGCACCCGGGGCGTGTGGGTGTGCTTTGAAAGCCAATCTACGGGTTTTTGAAGCACAAGGGCACAGATAAAGCCTATAAAAAAGGGCAAAAGCCAGATGGTAAGATATTTGAGCACAAAAAAGATGACAGCGCATATGAGCGCAACATACGCCGTATTAACAATAAATTTTCTTTTTCCGTCAATGGTCATGCGGCCGCCTCCCGAAAAAATCAAAATAATATTATGTCGACAAAAAATATGTTTACAGTTAATTAGTATTATACAATATATAAGGTGATTTTTCAAGAGCTTAACGGAATTATAACAAACATTTTAAATATAAGCTTCCGGGGGATTAGGTTGTGCCGCCCACAGCCCTTACAGCCCATGCCTTGAAAAACAAGGCCGACCGAAAATCCGTTAAAATTTTGGACAGACAGAAGAGTTAAAAGCGAGAAAAAAGAAACGACAATCTTCAGACGAAAATTGTCGTTTCCTTTTGGCTGCGGAACTAGGATTTGAACCCAGACAAACAGAGTCAGAGTCTGCCGTGCTACCCTTACACAATTCCGCAATGGCTCTCTCAACTGAAAGCTTGACTATTATATATTATTCCCTTTTAAATGTCAAGCCCTTTTTTGCTCTTTTTTTGAAAAAATGATTTATAATTTTTTATGCCTTCGGCAAACGGCGGCCGAGCACCGTTTGATAAGAAAACCGCCGCATTTTCGGGGAAAATAGAGTTTGACATTTAAAAATGTCGGTGATATAATATTATATGTAGGAACTTTCCGTATAATCTTTTTGGAGATGATTTTATGACATTCTTTGACGAATCGGTATCCACTGCAAGAGACATTTTATCGGCCGGAGCGCAAAAGGCCTCCGAGACAATCGAAATTCAGAAAATTAAGATCGCCATTGCAAGGAAAAAATCTTCCATTAACGCCGCCCTCAAAAATCTCGGTAAGGCATACTACGACAGCCGAAAAAACGACTGCTCGGCCGCCGGGCTTTGCGACAGCGTTGTTGAGGACATCGACCTGAAGGTGGCAGAGCTTGCCGAGCTTGAGGAAAAGCTGGCCGACGCCAGAAAGCTTAAACGCTGCTCAAAATGCGGAAGCAGAAACCGTATCGACGCCTCCTTTTGCAACTTTTGCGGTGCCCGTCTTGACGATGATATGTTTTGCAGCGGCGACGAGGCTTTTGAAGGGGACAAAAAGGACGCGGAATAGCCGTTTTGCCGATCAAAAGTGATTTCACGGAGAAATGCACTGTCGGCAGGCAGACCTTCTGTGTTTATTTTGAAAAAACAGTTTAAAAAGGCGGCGGGGAAGTATCTCCGTCGTCTTTTTTTCAGCTTCTGCGGTTCCGTGGGATACTGTTGATTAAAATTTAAAACGGCTTCCGAAGAAGCCGTTTTTTCTTTACGAATTGCCTGCAAAAGCGCCGTTGCTTTCGCTCAGCCGAGAAGCTTTTCGGCGGTGGCAAGCTTGCAGCAAAGGGTAAAAAGCTGCATGGCAAGGTCAAGCTCCTCAACCGGCGGGAAGGAGGGGGAAAGACGGATGTTTTTGTTTTCGGGATCCTTTCCGTAGGGGAAGGTGGCGCCTGCGTCGGTCAGCCTTACGCCGGCCTGCTCGCAAAGGGAAACTACCTCTTTGGCGCAGCCGTAGTTAAGGTCAACGCTGATGAAATAGCCGCCGTTCGGAGCGGTGTAGGTTATAATATCATCATCGGAAAGGTCGTTTTTAAGGTGATTTAAAACGACCTCAAATCTCGGGCGGAGCTTGGAAGCATGGAGCCTCATGTGGTCGAGGATACCTTTGGTGTTTTTGAAAAAGCAGAGATGACCCAGCTGATTCATCTTGTCGGGGCCGATTGTCTGATATTTAAGACGGCTGAGCAGAATTTTTTTGTTGTTTCGGGAGCAGGCGACGGCCGAAACGCCGCTTCCGGGATAGGCGATCTTGGAGGTCGAGGCAAACATAAAATAGATGTCCTCGTTGCCGGTCTTTTCACATTCCTTTGCAAGGTTTAAAAGGGTGTCTTTGCGGTCGTCGTAAAGGTCGTGAACGGCATAGGCATTGTCCCAGAAAATTCTGAAATCCCTTGCGGCCGGTTTAAGGGCGGCAAAGCGGCGGACGGTTTCGTCGGAATAGGTGATGCCGGTGGGATTGGAGTATTTCGGAACACACCAAATCCCCTTGACCGCGGGGTCTTTAACAAGCTCCTCGACCTCGTCCATATCGGGGCCTTGCTCGGTCATTTTAACGGTTATAAGTTCAAAGCCGAAATACTCTGTCACGCAGAAATGGCGGTCATAGCCGGGGGAGGGGCAGAGAAATTTGATTTTTTCCTGCTTGCACCAGGGGGTGTCGCCGAAGCCGTGGGTATAGCCCTGGGAAATACAGTCGAACATGACATTAAGGGAGGAATTTCCGCCCAAAATGACATCGTCGGCATTAACGCCCAGCATATCGGCAAACATCTGACGAACCTCGGGCAGACCGTCGATACAGCCGTAGTTGCGGCAATCTATGCCGCCGTTTTTACTGTAAGTAACATAGTCGACACAGTCGCAAAGACCTGTCGAAAGGTCAAGCTGTTCGGCAGAGGGCTTTCCTCTTGACATGTCAAGGTTTAAGTTTCTGCTTTTAAAATCGTCGTACTGCTTTTGGAGGTCTTCTTTAAGTGAGGCAAGCTGCTCCTTGCTCATATCCTTAAACGACATTATAATCAAGTCCTTTGGTAAAATAAAATCTCATAAAAAGTCGAAAAAACAAAAAATAGTGTGAAGATAAAGCAAATCAGAATTCCGCGCTGCCCGTGGTTCTCGGGAAGGGGAGAACATCGCGAATGTTCTGAACGCCGGTGATATACATGATTATGCGCTCAAATCCGAGACCGAAGCCGGAATGCTTGACCCCGCCGTATTTGCGAAGGTCGAGATACCACCAATAGTCCTCTTGGTTAAGGCCGAGCTCTTTAATGCGTGCGGTCAGCATGTCGAGGCGTTCCTCTCTCTGGCTTCCGCCGATTATTTCGCCCACTCCGGGAACCAGGCAGTCCATTGCGGCAACGGTTTTTCCATCGTCGTTTTGGCGCATGTAGAAGGCCTTTATGTCCTTGGGATAGTCGATGACAAAGAGGGGCTTTTTGTAAATTTTCTCGGTGAGGTATCTCTCGTGCTCGGTCTGGAGATCGACGCCCCAGCTTACGGGATAGTCGAATTCATCGTTGTGCTTTTCGAGGATTTCCACAGCCTCGGTGTATGTGACGCAGCCGAAATCCGAGCTTCTGACAAACTCAAGACGCTCGAGCAGTCCCTTGTCCACAAAGCTGTTGAAAAACTGCATTTCGTCGGGACAGGTTTTTAAGATGTGGTTGATGATGTGCTTTATCATGGCCTCGGCCAGCTTCATATCGTCCTTCAAATCGAAAAAGGCCATTTCCGGCTCGATCATCCAAAACTCGGCGGCGTGGCGGTTGGTAAAGCTTTCCTCGGCACGGAAGGTGGGGCCGAAGGTATATACCTTTCCGAAGGCCATGGCCATACATTCGGCCGAAAGCTGACCCGACACGGTAAGGGAGGTGGGCTTTCCGAAAAAGTCCTTTGAAAAATCAACCCTTCCGTCCTCGGTTCTCGGAGGATCCTCGGGGTCGAGGGTGGTCACTCTGAACATCTCTCCGGCGCCTTCGCAGTCGCTGCCGGTGATGAGGGGAGTGTGGGCGTAAACAAAGCCCTGAGAATGGAAAAATTCGTGAATGGCAAAGGCACATTCCGAACGCACGCGGAAAACGGCATTGAAAAGATTGGTGCGGGGACGAAGATGAGCTATCGAGCGGAGAAACTCAACGCTGTGGCGCTTTTTCTGAAGGGGATAGTCGGGGGTGGAGGCTCCCTCAACGGTTATTTCGTCTGCGTGAATTTCAAAGGGCTGGCGCATCTCGGGAGTGAGCACAACGGTGCCTTTAACGGTCACTGCGGCGCCAACGTTGAGCTTTGCGATCTCCTTAAAGTTGCCGACCCTTCCGTCCTCAAAAACGATTTGGACGCATTTGAAGGAGCTGCCGTCGTTAAGCTCGATAAAACCGATGGTTTTGGAGTCGCGCACGGTTCTTGCCCAGCCCGATACAACCACCTGCTTTTGATCGAAAGAGGTATAGTCGGACAGCAGAGTTTTAAGTTCACATCTTTCCATAAATATATCTCCAATTCATAATTATGTCTCTTGTTATCAACTTATTATATATCAAGTGCAATCATATAACAATACCCAATTTTCAATTTGGCTATGTTTTTTTTGACTCTTTGGTATGCAAAACTTGAAAAAACGGAGGAGCTGTGTTAAAATAGCCGAAAAGGCCTAATTGGGGAAGTGAAAAAATGATAACCTTTGAAAATCGCCGTACAGACCCGTTTTTCAACCAAGCCTTTGAGCAATATGTTTTCGAGCATTTTCAGAGTGACAATATTTTTTTCACCTGGCAAAACTCTCCGGCGGTTATTGTGGGGCAAAATCAGAATATCTACCGTGAGGTCGACATTTTAAAGCTTTTTGATAAAAATATTCCCGTCGTCCGAAGAATGACCGGCGGGGGAACGGTCTATCACGACCTCGGAAATATAAACTACACCTTTATTTCCGACAGCGACCGAAATCTAAGCTATGACCGATTTTTAGACCCTGTGATAAATGCTTTATGCGCCCTCGGCTTAAACGCCCATAAAAACAGTGTTTGCGACATTGCCGTAGACGGGCTTAAAATTTCGGGAAGCGCCCAGCGCACCTGTAAGGGCAGGGTGCTTCACCACGGTACTCTGCTTTTTGATTGCGACCTATCTCTGCTGGATAGTTTGACCGCCAAAACCAAAAATCAAAGCATTGACACAAAGGGCACCCTTTCGACGGTCAGCAAGGTGACAAACATTTCGGCACATCTTAAAGAAAAAATGACGGTAAGCGAATTTGAACGCTATCTTAAAAATGCGGTTGCCGAAAACGCGGCAGTCGAGCGGCTTTCGGATGAGGATATTGAAAGTATAAATACCCTGTGCTCACAAAAATATCACAGCGACGACTGGACATACGGCAAGACCCCCTCCTTTAATTTTAAAAAACGGGATTTTTTTAACGGGGAGGAAATTACGGTTGAATATTCGGCAAAAAAGGGGTATATTACCGAAGGACTTATAATTTGCGAGCATATCGAAAACGGCAGGGTCGACCTTGCGGGGCAGAGCATAGCCCTTGAAAATCTGAGAAAAATCTCGTCCGCTCTTTGCGGAAGCGACGATTTGATAAAATATCTCGTGTAGCAAAAATGCTTGTTGTATAAGCATCGGCCTTGCCCCTGAAGCGGGCCGACACGGCGACACGGCCGCCAAAAGCAAAAAACCGAAAGGATTTGAAAATATGGAAAAGGAAATAAAAATGCCAAAGCTTCGCCCGGAAATGAAGGACGGCGTGCTTTGTGCGTGGCTTAAAGAAGAAGGGGACGCCGTTAAAAAAGGCGAGCCTATCTTTGAAATCGAAACCGATAAGGTGGTCAATCAGATCGAGGCCACCGAGGACGGCGTGCTTGAAAAGCAGCTCTTTGAAGAGGGCGATACCGTTGATGTGGGCAAGGCCGTTGGTCTTTTTAAAACCGAGTAAGGACTGAATTTATTATGGAAAGAAAACCCGACTGGTTAAAGGTCAGATACAACGGCGACGCGGTTAACGAGGTGGCCGAAATAATGCGGGACATGGGGCTTAACACCGTCTGCAAGGAGGCCAACTGCCCCAATCTCGGAGAATGCTATAAAAAGCACACCGCCACATTTATGATACTCGGAAACATATGCACCCGCAATTGCAAATTCTGCAATGTCACCACCGGAAGGCCGCTTCCGCCTGATGAAAACGAGCCGGAAAATGTGGCCAGAGCGGCAAAAAAGCTGGGGCTTCGCCATGTGGTGCTGACCTGCTCCACCCGCGACGATCTTGCCGACGGGGGAGCCGAGCATTTTGCAAAAACGGTAAGGGCCATAAGAAAGATCTGTCCCGGTGCAACGGTGGAAACCCTCATTTCCGACATGAAGATGAATACCGACGCTCTTGACATCATTGCCGATGTTCATCCCGATGTTATCAATC
This sequence comes from uncultured Eubacteriales bacterium, assembly GCA_934486455.1. Classification (GTDB taxonomy): domain Bacteria; phylum Bacillota; class Clostridia; order Oscillospirales; family Acutalibacteraceae; genus UMGS1484. The sequence continues at coordinate 1,700 of CAKSPR010000053.1, read as the reverse complement.
ATAACGTCGAAACGGTGAAGGAGCTGCAGAAGGCGGTCAGACCTCAGGCCGATTACGAGCGATCGCTTAATGTGCTTAGATATTTCAAGCAAAAGGACAAGACCCTTGTTACCAAAACGGGCTTTATGGTGGGTCTTGGGGAGACCGAAGAGCAGATAAACTCTCTTTTAGACGACATCCTTGCCACCGGCTGTGACATTTTAACCATCGGCCAGTATCTTCAGCCCACAAAGGAGCATTATCCCCTTGACCGTTATGCGACCCCCGAGGATTTTGCGAGATACAAAAAAATCGCCCTCGAAAAGGGGTTTCGCCATGTGGCTTCGGCGCCTCTTGCCAGAAGCTCGTATCGGGCATGGGAGGTTTTGGAGGGCGTAAATGATCTATATTGAGACCGGCTCCACCGATGTTTTTGAAAATTTCGCAATAGAATATTATTTTGCCAAGGAAAAGACCCTTCCCGAAACGGTCTTTCTCTTTTGGCGCACCACCCCCACTCTCATGGTGGGAAAATATCAGAATGTGGCCGAGGAGATAAACCTTCCCTATGCAAAGGCGCACGGAATAACCGTATCCCGCCGCTTTTCGGGAGGGGGAACCATCTATACCGATATGGGAGGATGGCAATTTTCATTTATAGAACACAAAAATGCAAGGGGAATTGAGTTCCACGAATACATCGCCCCGGTCATCGACGCCCTTAAAAGCCTTGGGGTCGAGGCCGCCTTTAACGGCCGCAACGACCTGACCATCGACGGGAAAAAGTTTTCGGGAAATGCCCAATACCGCCTTTGCGACAGCGTTGTTCATCACGGATCATTGCTCTTTTCCACCGACATCGAGCAGATGGTGGCCTCCACAACGGTGGACGATTATAAAATAATATCCAAAAGCATAAAATCGGTCAGAGATAGGGTGACCAACATTTTCGATCACCTTTGTCAAAGCGTTTCTCCCGAGCAGTTCAAGAGCGTTATGGTTAAAAACATAATGCACTCAAGCGACAAAACCTATGTGCTGACCGATGAGGACAAAAAACGCATAAAAGCCATAAGAGATACCGAGCTTGCGGCGTGGGATTATATCTACGGAAAAAATCCAAAGTTCAACATCGAGCGCACAGGCCGTTTTGACGGCGGAAAGATACAGTTTAAGCTGGACATAAAAAAAGGGCTTATCGAGTCGGCCGCCGTTTTCGGAGACTTCTTTTCCACCCTTTCGGAAAAGGAAATATGCGATACGCTGGTCGGATGCAGATATGACAGACAGTCGGTGCTTGAGCGGCTTAAAGGCGGCGGCATAGAGGGAAAGATATACAACATATCGGTCGAAGAGATTGCCGCCCTCATTTCCGACTGACTCCTGCGCTTTAGGGCGCTTAAAATCCTTTCCTTTAATATGAAAAAACGCAAATTCCGATTGTCGAAAATACTCCGACCGTCGGAATTATTTGCTGCCCGAGACAATAACCGTTTTGCCGTGCAGGTGTCTCCGACATCATTTTCAGTCAAAAGCCATACCGCACGGAGCTGCCGATACCGTGCTGCGTCTTATGTGAAAGACAATCCAAAAACAAAGAAAACGAAAACAAGGAAAACAAAAAGAAACAACGGCCCTCTACCGAAAACCGCTGTTTTTTTGGTCGAGATGACAGGATTCGAACCTGCGGCCACTGCGTCCCGAACGCAGCGCTCTACCAA
>CAKSPR010000052.1 GCA_934486455.1 uncultured Eubacteriales bacterium | reverse complement strand
AAACCGGGCCGTTTTCCTCGGCAGAGGTGAAAAGCCGTGTGCTTTCCGCGGGAAATCGTCGGATGTACCGCAAAAGAAAAAGCGGAGAAAGGGTTTCCCCTTTCCCCGTTTTTCCGATATTTTAATGAACAGCTTTATTTCTTTTCAAATCCCTGTTTTGCGATGACAAACAGCACTACCGAAAGCACCGCTCCGATTGCCGTAATAATTCCCATAAGAGAGAAATTTGCATTGGAAATCAGGGTGATGTCAAAGCCTTCCTCGCTCTGAATTGCGCCGAACACGGATATAGCATCGTAAACAATAACAGCGATTATCGAAAGCAGAGAAACCGAGGTAAATGCGGTGTAGGCCTTGGAATTCTTTTCTCTGACCATGCGGGTAAGCTCGGGCTTTCTGAAATCGAGAAGGCTGAACAGCCAGATTGCGCCGGCAACGGTCAGAATGGTCTCGGGAACCATGTATGCCGAGTTGTAAACAAGGGAGTAAACCAGTCCGTCGGTGTCGGGGATGGAAACGCCCGCCCATACCGTGCAGCCGGAGATAACATGGCAGATATAACGCACAAAGCAGGCGAGAATAGTGCCGAGGGTTATGGATGCAACGGGATCCTTAACAGCCTTTTTAAAGACTCCGGCAAGTCCCATTGCACCGAAAGCGATAAGATAATCAAGCAGAATTATCGCAACGGCGGCGCCGAAGGATGTGGCATAGGACAGGTTGCTTGCGCCCAGAATCATCTGGATAAGGCCGTAACAAAGACCGGTAACCAGCCCCGATACGGTACCGTAACGGTATGCGATGATGATGATGGGAAGCATGCTGAAGGGTGTGACCGAGCCGCCGTAGGGCATTTTAATGACCGTTATGAGGCTGAGCACGGTGGCCGCGGCAACCATAACGGCGCTTTCGGCCAATTGTTTGGTTCGATTTGTTTTTTCCATATGTAACGCTCCTTTTATGCGCGCGGCACGGTCGGATGACAGCTTCTTACGGGCAATTACGGGATGTGAGAAAAGCGCAACCGCCTCCATACAGACATTCTCCCGCTCTGTCGGCGCAATGTTTCATTGAACAGGCAGTAAAAACAAAAAACAGCCCTGCGAAAAGCAAGACTGCGTAAAGTTTTTTTAAAACTTCCTTCGTCGGCATTATCCGCATCAGGTATAAGGGTCAAAAGTATACTAACTTTTATCTCAGCCGAATTTCATCAGCACCCCTGTTCAATTCAACTGTATTATATCACTCTTTCGACATTTGTCAACATCTTTTTGTCAAAATATCTTTTTCGGTTAAGGCGACAGAGGCCGTATAGCTTTAAAGATGCACTGCATCCGCCGTCCCGGTCACCTTGTACTGGCTCTTATAGCGTTAATGGCATTTTTTTCGAGACGGCTGACCTGAGCTTGAGAAATGCCTATTTCCCTTGCAACCTCGACCTGGGTCTTTCCCTTTAAAAAGCGGGAGTAAAGTATCTGTTTTTCTCTTTTGCCCAGCTTTTCCATGGCGTCCCTCAGCATAATACTGTCAAGCCAGTTTTTATCGTCGTTTTTGTCTCCGATCTGATCCTCGACATAAATGGTATCTCCCCCGTCGGAAAAAACCGGCTCGCTTAAAGAAAGCGGATCGACAATGCTTTCAAGAGCCATAACGACCTCCTCCTTGGGAAGATTCATCTGCTGTGCGATCTCTTCGATCTTCGGCTCTCTTTGAAGCTTCATTTGCAGTTTTTCCTTGACCCGCATGGCGTGATAAGCCGTGTCTCTTATAGAGCGGGATACCCGCAGCTGCCCGTTGTCCCTTAAAAATCTTCTCAGCTCTCCTAAAATCATCGGAACGGCATAGGTGGAAAATTTAACATCAATGTCAAGATTAAACCTGTCGATCGCCTTTATAAGTCCGATGCATCCCACCTGAAAAAGATCGTCGGGATTTTCTCCGCGGGAGGAAAATTTCTGCACGGCACTGAGCACAAGCCGCAAATTGCTTTTAATGAGCTTTTCTCTCGACGCCTCGTTTCCCTCGTGAGCTTCCCTTAAAAGACGCATTTTTTCCTTTTCGCTCAGCACGGTCAGCTTCGATGTGTCCACTCCGCATATTTCCACTCTGCTGTATTGCATTTTTCCCACCTCGGGAATATTATCGGCAGAGCAAAAGACAATAATTCACGGCAGAGTTTATTTTTTATCAGATTTATCCATTTTATCAACATGCTTTGAATATGCTTGTAACTTTAAACAAAAATAAAAAAAATGTAATTTTGCGATTGATTTAAAAGTTATACGGTAGTATAATATATGATGAAAAATAAGGAGGTAGTGTTTATGTGCGACAACACAAACAAAAAGGTCTCCTCGGCTAAAATTGCAATAATCGTTCTTTCGGTGCTGCTTTGCATAAGCATTGCGGCCTTGGTCTTTGTGCACGTTAAAGGGAAAACCGATATATCCACCTCAAAAACCGGTGATAACATCATAACCGACCGACAGCTTTCGGACAAAAGCGGAAGCCTGCCTGCAATTATACAAAACAGAATAAACCTCTTGCCGCTTGCGGCGAAGGCTTCTCCTTCGGATACAACGGTCATTTCCTTTTCCTCCGAAAAATATGAAAGCTCGGTTCCCTTCACGGCCGAAAATATGTTCCCCGGCGATGCGGTAACAAAAACCTTCGAAATAGATGTTGCCCACAAAAACTCGGTCACTCTCAACTTTACCGCCGATGTAAGAGAGGGGTATGAAAAGCTGGCCGAGGTTTTAAAGGTAAAAATCAGCGACCCCGTAAGCGGCGAGACGCTTTTCGACGGGCTTATGAAGGATGTTCCCGATGCCATGCAAAAGGAGCTGACCGGCAAAAACTCAACCGACAGGGTTTACTATGAAATTACCGCCTATCTTTCCACATCGGTAGGCAACGACTATATGAACAAATCACTGATCGCCGACTTTAAATGGTGGATAGCCGAAGAGGATGTTTCAGGCCTCGACAAGCCCCCAAAAACCTTCGACAGCACCGCCGTCTTTATTGCAGGAGGTCTGCTTGCTGTTTCGGCAGCCGCCATAATCGTTTTAAAACGCCGCGGCAAGGATGAAAAGGAGGAAACGGAGAATGACTGACAGTTCCCTTTCGAAAAAGCTTAAAGCGCAGATTATTGTTATAGTTGCCCTTCTCATATGTCTTGTTATAACCACCTTTGCCCTTATATATTCCACCCTCACCTTGGAAAACAACCTTTTTTCCACCGGCAGTGTCGCCATAAATCTCAACGATTCAAAGTCGGTGATTTCCGAGCACGAATTTGTTTTCGAACCGGGAATGACGGTTAAAAAGGACTTCTTCATCGAAAACAACAGCTCCGACGAGATTTATTACAAGCTCTATTTCGACAATGTTAAGGGAAATCTCGCAAACGTGCTTGAAATAACGGTTAAAGACAAAGACAAAATTCTTTACAACGGTACGGCCGAAAGCCTCACAAGAGACGGCGTGGCCGCGGCCGACGACACACTCGGGGTCGGTCGGCGAAAAAATCTTTCGATATACTTCCATTATCCCGAAAATGCCGGAAACGACACGCAAAACAACACCCTCACATTTGACTTCTGCGCCGACGGTGTTCAGACAAGAAACAACCCGCAAAAATCCTTTTCATAAATTTCTTGCGTCTTTACCTCGGATTTTCAACCTAAAGTTTTAAGGAGAGTTTATAAATGAAAAAGGTTTTGAATGTTATAAAGAACATACTTGTGTGGCTTGTAATGATTTTTGCGGTGCTCATGATGATTTTCACCATCGTCTCGGTCACCACCTTCGACCGTGCCGACCGCAACATTTTCGGATATAAGGCGTTTATCGTCCTTTCCGACTCCATGAAGGCCACCGATTTCGACGCAGGCGACCTTGTGCTTGTCAAGGAGGTCGACCCCTCTACCCTCAAAGAGGGCGACATCATAGCATATACCTCTCAAAACTCCTCCAACTTCGGCGAAACTGTCACCCATAAAATCCGCACCCTGACCACCGACGACAGCGGCGATCCCGGCTTTATAACCTACGGTACCACCACCGACACCGACGACGAGACGGTCGTAACCTACGAGTATGTCATCGGAAAATATCAAACCAAATTGGCCGGAGTGGGTAGGTTCTTTCAATTCTTAAAAACCACCCCCGGATACATTTGCTGCATCTTCATCCCCTTTGCCCTTCTCATACTTATACAGGGTATAAACTGCATACGCCTGTTTAAGAAATATAAGCAGGAGCAGTACAGCGAGATAAGGGCCGAGCGCGACAAGCTTGAAGAGGAAAGGGCGGAGTCGCAAAAGATGATGAACGAGCTTCTGGAGCTTAAAAAGCAGCTTCAAAACAGCGGAAACGGCACTGTGGCGAATACCCAAACTGTCGAGCAGCCTGCCGCACTCCCGACCGACGCCGGCAACGACAACAATACCGCAAACGAATCCGCAAACGGCACGGACGGCACAGACAAGGCCGAATAATTTTTAAAAACCTCCAGGCACAGCCGGCCTTTGACCCGCAGATCAATGCAGCGGCAAAGCCAAGCAGCGCCGAACGGGCGGGAGGCCGTAAAAATTCCGCCTGTTCATTTGATAAACTAAAATACACCTTGAAAGGAGCCGAAAGAATTGGGCAAAAAAGGGATTTTCAGCAGAATGCTTTATGTTCCGAGGCACGCCGAAGCCGAAAAAAGCGATAGGTTTGTTTCAGTCATTATGCCGTCGATAATCGGCATAGTGGTTTGCATGGCCTGCCTTTTCGGACTTACCTGGGCTTGGTTTACAAACTCCGTCACCGGCAAAACCGTTTCCATGGTTTCTTCAAATTTCTCCTGCACGGCCGAGATCTCCCGTGGCGGAGAGGATATAACCCCCGTGCCCGACGGCGACGGCGCATACAGCCTTGAGCTTACGGCCGGTGAGGATTATACCGTTGCGGTCACCGTCTCGGAGGACACCAACGGCAACGGCTATTTAAAGATAATCACACCCGATGAAGCCAATACCTATTACGCCGGTCCCATAAACAACCAATACGCCGTGCAAAGCTTTACGGTGGTTGTTCGTCCTACCGTTTCGGGCATATATACTTTTGCTCCTCGGTGGGGTACACACAACGGCGGGTATAACATTCAGGGAAACCATCTTGACGACTCAGGAAACCTTGTTATTTACAGTCTCACCTGAGGGCAAACGGTTTTTTCGTCGCCGTACAGCTTAAACTTAATTTATAACGCAAACTCCCGAGAGCCGACGCCTCGGGAGTTTTTCTTTATATTTCGGTGAATGCAAAATTATTTTTGGAAATCATATGTTTTGAAGCTCATTCTTGAGAGATGAAATTATTTTCTTTTCAAGGCGGGAAATGTACGACTGGGAAATGTTGAGCATGTCGGCCACCTGTTTTTGAGTATGTTCCTCCTGTCCGTCCAGTCCGAAGCGCATGTACATTATCTTTTTATCCCTGACGGGCAGCTTTTCGAGCACCGCTTTAAGCATCTTACATTCGTCGTCCTTTTCCACATTAATCCCCACCGTATCGGGATCGGAGCCGAGAACATCCGATAAAAGCAGCTCGTTTCCGTCCCAATCGGTGTTAAGCGGCTCGTCGAGAGACAGCTCGCCCTTAATTTGTGAGGTCTTTCGAATATACATTAAAATCTCATTTTCAATACATCGGGAGGCGTATGTCGCAAGCTTTATGTTCTTTTCGGGAGAAAAGGTTTTGACCGCCTTTATGAGTCCGATCGTGCCTATCGAGATGATGTCCTCTATCCCTGCCCCCGCCACATCAAACCTCCGTGCAATGTAAACCACAAGCCGCAAATTGTGCACGATAAGCTCCTGTCTGACGCTTTCGTCCCCGCTTTTAAGCCGCTCCACGGCCTCGTTTTCCTGCTCCTTCGAAAGGGGCGGCGGAAGGGTGGTCGGGCCGAAAATGTAATCAACCCGTTTTCCCGAATAAAACCATAATCTTATTTTAAACAGCAGCTTTTTCAGAAATTTTATCACGGCTCACAGTCCTTTCAAAAACATTTTTTCCGAGCAGAGCTTCCCACTCTCCCGTTTTCTCGTCGCTCAGTGCCAACAGACAGCAATCGAGCCTGTATTCGGTTTTACCGTCGGAAATTACCACGCCGTCGGGCTTAAAGGCGGGTAAAACCCCCTTAGAGCCTACCACGCAGTAAGGAATAAGCCTGAATCCCTTTAAATTCTCGGGATGGTTTTCGCTGCCGTCAAGCTGCTTTAACCCTTTTTCCCCGCCGGCAAAGGAAAGATTCGAGATTGCGGAATTATGTATATATTTCTTTTTTGCAATTATAACAGGACATTCGGAAAAACAGTCGTACAGCATATTGCCGGTATCGAGAAACCCTCTCAAGCTGTCCTTTTGCCCGTTTATTGTTATTTCAACGGTATATTCGAGGGCTTCCACGCCGTCCTTTGAAAAATGCTTTTTCAGCAGCATTAGTATGACATAGCAGACGGCCGATGTGCAAATGAGCAGCAGCGGAGACACATCAAAATAGACAATATCGTTTTTAATTATCATGCCCTTCGGCTTAAAAACCGCCCATATTCCGAAGCAGATACCTGCGTAAGCAAAGGAAACGGAATAAAAACCTCCGAGCAGCGAAAAAAATCTTTTACAGTCTCTGAATCCGAATGCGGTCAAAACCACCGCCGAGGAAACGGACAGCCTTATAAGAATTCCGATAATTGCCCCCGTTTCGGGAAGAAACACCGCAAGTGAGCAGGCGGACGCAAGGGCATCGGCAAGAAAAAGTCTTAATATCCCCGCCCTTTGACGGCAGATTTTTTGGGTGGCAAGCAAAATGAAATAATTGACGATGAAATTAACAAAAATAAGCACATCAACATAAATAACCCTCAATCAAGCTCTCCCTCCCCTTTAAAGCACGGCATAAACGGTATGCTTTCTTCCTGCCGCATTTTTATGCCGAACCCTTTTCTTTATAAAAATTATACCCCTGTACCTCGGCTTTTTAAGTCGAAATACAGGGGTGTTTTATCACATTATTTGTCAGAAACGAAGGACATTGCCCGACGGGTCAGCTGCATCGTCGCTACAATGTCCTCATATTCGTCATATCCGTTTAAACAAGGGGCTTATTAAGGGGACGGCCGCCCGACGGTACTCAGCCGCCTGATACATCGGAGACATCCACCCATTCATATTCGCTCTCCTTATATGCGTCAAAGGCGGGCTTTGTTATGGGCTCGATTTCCACATATTTTCCGCCGGCAGGCTCGGGGAAGGAGCTGCTGTCGCTAAGGCTGCTGCCATGCTCGCAAACGGGAGAATAATCGTTCTTAAAGTATCCCATTGCCGTATCGCCGCAGGAGGATGTGGCACAAAGACCCGTGGAGGTGCAGTATGGGCGATAGCTGACGCTGTCGGAGGGACGGAAGTCGCAAAGGCTCTTGTTCTTTAAAATCTTTGCCATGGTGGTTTTCCAAATTACCGGAGACGGATTATAACCGTCGCGGACATTTTTGGAGGCGTCATAACCGGTCCAAACTCCGCTGACATAATAAGGCGAGCCGCCCACAAACCAGAAGTCGTGATTGTTGTCGGTGGTGCCGGTCTTTCCGAAGAGAGGCCAGTCGCCTATCTGCGCTCTGGTACCCGTTCCGCCGCTCACAACGGTTTGAAGAATCTTGTTCATAATGGTGGATGTATCCGAGCTTATGACCTGAGAGCCCTGTTCGTCCTGTTCGAGAACGACATTTCCGAAGGTGTCGTACACAACGGTATATGTGGTGGGCTTATAATAAACTCCGCCGTTGCCGAAGGTGGCAAAGGCCGCCGTCATTTCGGTTACCGAAATACCGTTGACCGTTCCGCCCAAAGCCATTGAGGAATAGGTCTTGTCGGTGTGGATATTGCCGTCTTCGTCCTCGTAGCTGTCCACAAGAGTTGATATTCCGAACCGCCTTGTAAGGAAGTCGAAGCAGGTGTCCACTCCGAGCTTGTCGGCCATTCGAACGGCAGTGGCGTTATAGGAATTCTGGACGGCATACTGCACCGTTACATAAGATCCCGTGCCGCTTTTTGCGGGGTAATATGTGTTATTGCTGAGCTGAAGGTGGAAGTCGTAAAGCTTGGAGGAATAGGTGATAAGGTTGTTTTCGATTCCGGGAGCATACACCGAAATAGGCTTAATGCTTGATCCGGGCTGACGGGTGGTTCCGTATGCTCGGTTTAAAGAGCGGTTTTCGGCCTTTTCTCCCCGTCCGCCGACTATTCCAACAATGTGACCGGTATAATCCATTATACACTGAGCCGACTGAGGTCTTTCACCGCTTCCGTTTTCGGGGAAAAGGCTGTCGTCCTTAAAGGACTCCTCAAGATTTTGCTGAACCTGCTTGTTCATTGTGGAATAAATCTTCAGGCCGCCGGAATAAATCATGTTTTCGGCCTCGCCGTATGAATAGTCATACTTTTTCTGAAGATCGCTTATGACATTTTCAATGACCGTATCGGTGAAATAATTGTTGATCTTTGTCTTGCTGGCGGGATTGTCCGAATCGGTGGGAAGATCGCCCGCACTGCTGGCAAGCACAAGCGTTTCGGACATTGCCTGGTTATACTCGGCCTCGGTAATGTATCCGCTGCCGAGCATTTCTTTAAGGCAGATCTCGCGGCGGGTCTTGTTTTCCTCGGGACCGTCGATGGGGTTGATCCTGTTGGGGGTCTGAATGGTGGCGGCAAGGGAGGCGCATTCAAGCAATGTCAGCTCCTTGGCCTCTTTGTTGAAATAATATTTTGCCGCTGTTTCGATTCCGTCACAGCCGTTTCCGAAGTGGACGGTGTTGATGTAGCACTCGATTATTGTGGATTTTGTGTATTTGCTTTCGAGATTTCTCGCACGGACGATTTCCCGAATCTTACGGTCGGAGGTCTGCTCGTTGTCCTTGGTAAGGTTTTTAACGAGCTGTTGGGTAATGGTGGAGCCGCCCTGCCTGTCGCCGTAAAAGTCGAAGAACATGTTGAGAAAGGCGCCGAATGTACGCTTCCAGTCAACGCCCTCGTGGTCGTAAAAGCGCTTGTCCTCGATAGAGACTATGGCGTTTTCGAGGTAGGGTGAAAAATCCTTTGCATCCACCCATATGCGGTTCTCGGTTCCGTGGAAGCTGGACATTTCATAGTATTGCTCAATATCGCTGTCGTAGGCGTAAACGATACTGGTATACTGGAGATTAAGGTTGTTGAGATCGTAAGGAATACTGCCGTCCACAAAGGCAAAAACATATACGCCGAAAGCTCCCGTAACAAGGCAAACGGTAATTATACAAATGAGGAAAAGGGATAAAAGTGTTCTTTTTATCCTGCCCATTTTTTTGCGTTTGCGCTTGCGGCTTTTGCTTGCCGAGGAGGAATAGCCCGAGGAGAGGTTGACCTCTCTCTCGGCCGTTTCACCGGGTCTGCCGCTGTAAATGTCGGTGGCTGTATCGTCCTTTTTCGAAACACCTTTATCTCCGGCGGAAAAAATATCCTCCGGCTGATCGCCGAAAATGGAATTGATGCTCCATGGGTCGGCTTTATCGGCACCCGTGTTCGGACTGCTTAAATTTTCTATGGGCGAAAATTCCTCGGTGTTTTTTTCGCCTCTATTGCGGTTACTCACTTATTCTGCCTCCAATCAAGCGGATAAAGCAACTTATTGATGAAATATGTCAAAGCCTTTTAAACGGGAGCTTTCGCGCCCGAGGGGCATTTGTTTTTAAGGTCGGAAAACCGCAATTGCAACTCCATCCTTTTGAAGAGCAAATACGGCATTTACAGTATACCACAACATTTGCCCTTTGTGTGTAACAATTTTTTAACCGACTTAAAATTCATTGTTTTTTAAAAAATTCACCCTGCGTTTTTGATTTTTTTGCCGCGGGAAGGTTTTTGCGGTTAATACCGTGTTTTTTGAAAATAATAAAAACGAGGTGATAAAATTGCGAAAAAAACCGCCTTTGTTTACCGTTTTCTTTCTGGCGATTGCCCTGCTTAGCATTATAGTTCTTTTTACGCAAACGGGAAAAGACGAAAGTGCCTCTCCCCTTCCGCCGACCCGCTTTTCCGAAAATCCGTCGCCCATGTATGTTATGAAAAGCTACGGCGAGATCATCGGAATATATAATTACGGCGAAAGCGAGCCCATAAAGCTTGTCAATGTGACGGTCAAAAAACTGCCGAAGAAAGATATCGACAGTCTTGAAAAAGGAATCGAGATTTATTCAAGAGACGAGCTTAACAGCCTTTTGGAGGATTTCGACCAATAACTTCGGACTTGCAA
>CAKSPR010000051.1 GCA_934486455.1 uncultured Eubacteriales bacterium | reverse complement strand
GTAAAGCTCATTTTCCTTCCGGAAAAATCAGCAAGGGGACTTATTAAAACAGCCGTTGAAAGAAAAACGGCTAAAATTCCCGCCGAAAAAGAAAAGAGGGCGGCAGTGGTATTTTTGAACACTGCGCCGCCCTTCAATGCTTTGCAAAGCGCTCCGCAGACTGCCGCGACGACAAGAAGGATTACAGCCGCCCAAGGCGGAACCGATTTTGAAAACAGAATGGCAAGTAAATTACCCGCAAAAAATGCAAATCCTACCGTAAAGAACGGTCTTTTCACAAAATCACTTCCGTAGCCGATTATCTGTTTTGAACTGGTGCGTTATCTTTATGCTCCGTATCGCTCGGGCGATCGTTTCGGGTTTCTGTTAAACTAAAGCGCCGTTAATCGCTTGCGCCGGCGGATTTTCTCCTTGCCATATATCCTTCAAGTATCATGACCGCCGAAAGGGTGTCTACGACATTTTTGCGCTTTTTCCCCCGCGTGTCGGTGAAATTCAGCGCGTTGTGAGCCGCAACGGTGGTAAGCCGCTCGTCGCACATGTCGGCGGGGATACCGCAAAGATCGGACAGCTCCTTTGCGAATTGACGGCACTGCTCCGAGCGAAAGCCGCGGCTTCCGTCCATGTTGACCGGATCACCCACTACAATAAGCTCGGCCCTGCGTTCCTTTGCAACCTGAGAGATTTTTTGCATAAGTGCGTTTTTGTCCTTTTCAAAGACCGTGCAAACGGGACTTGCCAAAATTTCCGATTTGTCGCAAATTGCAAGACCCGTTCGGGCGTCTCCGTAATCAACGCATAGAATTATCATAGCTTTTTAATTTTCATGGAAATGTCGAAGGCCTTGACCGAATGGGTCAAAGCGCCCACCGAAATGATGTCTACTCCTGTTTTTGCAACGCCGGCAATGGTGTCGTGGGTTATGCCGCCCGAGGCTTCGGAAAGGGCGCAGCCGTTTATCATTTCGACCGCTTTTTTCATGGTGTCGTTGTCCATGTTGTCGAGCATGATTATGTCGGCTCCTGCGCGGAGGGCCTGCTCAACCTCGTCGAGATTGCGGGTCTCGACCTCTATTTTGACGGTGTGGCCTATCTTTTCTTTTAAAATCGCCACTGCCTTTTCAATTCCGCCGCAGGCGTCGATGTGGTTGTCCTTTAACATGGCGCAATCGGAAAGGTTGTAGCGGTGATTCTTTCCGCCGCCGCAGGTCACGGCGTATTTCTGAATGGCGCGAAGACCGGGAAGGGTCTTTCTCGTGTCGGCAATGCTTGCCCTTGTACCCTTAACAAGGTCGACGCATTTGGCCGTTTCGGTGGCTATTCCAGACATGTGCTGGAGAATGTTAAGCGCCGTGCGCTCACCCTTTAAAAGGAACGTAACGGGACCTCTGACCTCGGCGATGATGTCGCCCTTTTCTATTTTGTCGCCGTCCTTTTTATAAACCGAGAATTCAAATTTGTCGCTGAGCAGCTCGAAAACCCGCAAGGCTGCGTCTATTCCGCAAAGCACACCGCTTGCCTTGGCAAGAAAAACACCCTGCTGAATGTTTTGCTCATCGAGGGTAAGGTCGGTGGCGGCGTCAATATAATTGATGTCCTCCTTGAGGGCGGTTATGATAATGTCGTCGACCGTGAATTTAGGCAGTATCATTTGCTTAATTTCTCCTTTAAGATAATGTGCGCCACGGTGGCGAGGGACAGGGCTTCGCAGTATTCCCTTGTGACGGCAAAGTGACCGCTTCTCAGGCGTTCGAGATAGCGGTCGACCTGCTTGATTCCGGTCTGGCAGGCCGAGAGATCGGGAATAACAAAGGTAGAGCGCTGCATAATATCATTTATAGTCTTATCTATATCCTTGGGGACGGGTGCGCCCGAAATATCGGGGATTTCGGGAAATTCAGGCGGCGCAAAACGCTCGTTCTCGCTCTTTTTTGTAATGTCCTCGGCCGAGCGGCGGCCGAAAACGAGGGCTTCCAGCAGAGAGTTTGAGGCAAGACGGTTGGCACCGTGAACACCTGTGTGGGAGCATTCGCCCACGGCATAGAGACGGTCGATGTCGGTTTTGGAATTGAGGTTAACATCTATTCCGCCCATGAGATAGTGCTGGCAGGGGAAGATCGGAATGGGTTCTTTTGTTATGTCCACTCCCTTTTCAAGACACTTTTCGTAAATCATGGGGAAGCGGTTTTTAAGAAAGTCCTCTCCCTTATAAGCAATGTCGAGATAAAAATCCTCGTTTGCAAGACGGCGGCTTTCGAGAATTATCGACTTTGCCACAACATCGCGGGGGGCAAGCTCAAGCCGCTTGTCGTAAAGATGCATAAAACGCTCCTTATGGCAGTTGAGCAGATATGCGCCCTCACCCCTGACCGCCTCGCTTATGAGGAACTTCTGGCGGCTGGTTTTGTCGGCGGCGAATGAGGTGGGGTGGAACTGGACATAATCGAGGTGGGCGATTTTACAGCCAAGCTCGTATGCAAGACGGATTCCGTCGCCCGTGGCAATAGCCGAATTGGTGGTATAGCGGTATACCTGACCGATTCCGCCGGTGGCAAGCACCACATAAGGTGTGGCGACAATGTGAGCCGCATCGTTCTTCAGAATGTATGCAAAAAAACCTCCGTCAAATCGCTTGAGGTTGAAAAGCACCGAAAAATCCGATATTTCGATGTTTTTTCTCTTTTTGACCGCTTCGCAAAGGCGATAGGCGATCTCGTAGCCGGTGGAATCCTTGTGGTGGACTATTCTGCGGCGGCTGTGACCGCCTTCGAGGGTGGAATTCAGCTCACCCGCTTCGGTCTTGTCGAAATCCACATCGAATTCCTCATATATCCGACGGACATCCTTGGGGCCTTCGGTGACAAGCACACGCACCGAATCGTGATTGTTTTCCTGACGGCCGGCAATTAACGTGTCGTTGAAATGGAGGTCGTAGGAATCGTTTGTTGTATCAAGCACGGCGGCAACTCCGCCCTGGGCGAGAGCGGTGTTTGAAAGAAGCATCTCGTCCTTGCACAGCAGCAGCACTTTTTTGTCCTCGGGAATGTTGAGGGCACAGTAAAGTCCCCCCACTCCGCAGCCGGCAATTATAACGTCATATTGTTTTTCCATAGCCTTAACCTTCTATATGAAAAAGATTTCTGTATTCTTTTCCATTTTACCACATTGTTCGCCCAAATAACAGCCCCAAAAGTCTATTTTTTTAATAAATTTATTTTTCTTTCGGTTTTAGTGGAAAGGCTTGCGGAAATGTGGTAAAATAAATATGATAGGTTGCGTCTGTCAATTGATTTTTCCGTAAAGTCAAAAATCGGACGCCGCAAAAAAGAGTGAAAAAGAGGGACAACAGATGAACATAAAAATAAAAAGGCTCAAAAACGGAGCCGTCATTCCGACCAGAGGCTCTGAATACGCAGCGGGATCGGATCTTTATTCGGCCGAAAACGACCTTTATATTGAGGATAGGCAGACGGTCATGATCGGCACGGGTATCGCCATGGAAATTCCCGAAGGATATGTGGGACTTGTGTATGCAAGAAGCGGTCTTGCCTGCAAGGAGGGTCTTGCGCCCGCCAACAAGGTGGGAGTTATCGACAGCGACTACCGCGGAGAAATAAAGGTGGCGCTTTACAACCAATCGGGAGAAAAAAAGCTTGTTAAAAAGGGCGAAAGGATAGCCCAGATCGTCATTGCTCCCTTCCTTACGCCGCAATTTACCGAGGTAAGCGAGCTTGACGAGACCGACAGGGGAGAGGGCGGATTCGGATCGACCGGAAAATAATTTTCAAAAGAAAAAAGATATTCACGATATTTTAAAACTTTTTCTGTTTACAAAGGATTTATATTTTGTTATAATCAAAAGTGCCGGGATTGCGGCTGTTTAAAAAAACGACGCAGACGAATGGCGACCTACAATTAAAGCCGATGGGAGACGCTCTGATGCCTTACGATGATAACGACAAAAACTTTAGAAAACAGCGCTCGGACGATGCCTGGCGGGAATATTTTAACGGGGATGAAGGCAGAAAAAAGCCCTCGGGAAGCTCTCATCGCACATATATAGAGCCGAGAAATGTTCCTTCTAAAAACAAAAAGAAAAAAGGCGGCAAAAAAGCTGTGGTCAAAAGTATCGGACGCAACGCCCGCCCCATAATAGTCGGACTTGTTGCGCTGCTTCTTGTGGCAGTGCTTGTGGTTGCTGCCGTGCAGTCGTTTGGCAACAATAAAGGAAAAAACGAGGACGACCAAAAGGTTTCCTCCTCGGTGCCCGATGAGAGGGACGATCTTATCAGCCGCCTTGAACAGGACAATGCCGAAAAGGACAAAAAAATCGGAGAATACGAATCGAGAATATCCGAGCTTGAGGCTCAGCTTGCCGCCAAGAAAAACGGCATTAAAAACGGAAACGACACAAAAATGTGCTATCTCACATTCGACGACGGCCCCTCAAAAAACACCGAAAGAATTCTTGATATTCTTAAAGAGAACGATGTTAAGGCCACATTTTTTGTCATAGGCCGTTCGAGCAGGCTGGAGCTTGTTAAAAGGGAAAAGGAGGAGGGGCACACCGTAGCCCTTCACACCTACAGTCACGAATACGACGATGTATACAGATCCACCGACGCATTTTTTGCCGATCTTCAAAAGATAAGCGACGCGGTGGAAAATATAATCGGCGAAAAATGCAATATCATTCGTTTTCCCGGCGGCTCCTCCAATACCGTAAGCAAAAGCTACTGCAAAGGAATTATGACCGAGCTTACGAAGCAGGTGGAGGAAAAGGGATATTCTTATGTTGACTGGAATTCCGATTCGGGAGACGCCACAGGGAACAATGTTGCGGTGGACAAGATAATGAACAACATAAGAAACGGCGGAACATCGGCGCCGACAATGGTGGTGCTTATGCACGACACCGACGCCAAAAGAACCACCGCCGAGGCGCTTCCGCAGATTATTCAGTTTTATAAAGACGCGGGCTACGGCTTTGCCGCAATAACAAAGGATACTCCCGCGGTGCATCACAGCGTAAATAACTGAGGTGCTTATGGACGGAAAAATTTTAGAAAAAATAATAGAAAACGAGACATATGCCCCCGTTAATTTTGCAGATTGTAAAAAAACCGACTGGGGCATTTTGTTTTTTGACGAGCAAAATCCCGCCTGCATCAGCGCAAACCACGCCGTTATTACCGACCCGGGAGCAGACGCTTTTAAGGCGGCCGAGCAGACAAGGGATTTTTATCTTTCCAAAAATCTTTTACCGAGGATAAGGACGCCTTTTTCCGCGTCGCCGAACAAGGAACAGATAAAAGCCTTTGAAGGGGCGGGCTTTTTTGAAGAGAGCAGGCAGAGCGTTAAGCAAAGCGAGGATGAAAGAGCCGCAAGCGCTTTTAAAAATGCCCCGAAAAAGATGACGGGCGATGAACCTGATAACCCGAGCCGCCTTGAAAACCGCGTTGTGTGCATGATAAAAGCCGCTCCTTTTGAAGAAAAAGGGAAGGGACCTCTTTCGGTCGCCGAGGAAGCCTCCTTTGAAAGCGAGCTCTGCAAGACCCTTTTCGGAACCGAAAGCGAATATATTCAAAGGACGGTAAACAGGCTTTGCCTGTCGAAAAAAGCAAGCTTTTTTGTCGGGCGTCTTTTCGGCGACGGAGTGAGCATTTGCACGATCGAAGAGGGAAAAGAGCTTTGCCGACTTACCAATGTTTTTACCGGCATGGGCTTCAGACGCTGCGGATTTGCCGAAAAAACCCTGGGATTTGCCGTTAAGGAGCATGAAAAGAAAAGCGAAAAGCCGTTATATCTTCTGACCGAAAACCCTTGTCTTACAACGCTTTATCAAAGGGTGGGATTTGAAACCGCCGCGCTGATTGACAAGCCCTTTTCGTTCCTATGGAGGGAGCAAAAATGACCGTTACCGAAAAAGAAAAAAGCCTTATAATTAAAAAGCCCGAGTTTTTCTCACTCGACCGAACTCTGGATTGCGGCCAGTGCTTCCGTTTTGAAAAAAAAGACGGAATGTGGCAGGGAGTGGCTTTCGGCAAGGTGCTTAAAATAAGGGAGACCGAAAAAGAGCTTGAGCTTAACATATCAAAAGAAGAATTTGAAAATATATTTTACCGCTACTTTGATTTTGAGAGGGACTATAAAAAAATCGACGGGATTTTAACCGAGGACGAGCGGTTTAAAATCGCTTCGAAATATGCCGCGGGGATACATATTCTCAATCAGCAGCCCTTCGAGACCCTTTGCTCCTTTATCATTTCCCAAAACAACAACATCCCCCGCATAAAGGGCATAATCCGAAGATTTTGCGAAACGGCGGGAGAGCCTCTTTCCGACGGGGAATATTCCTTTCCGAGCGCCTTTAGGGTGGCGCAGATGACAGCCGGGGACTTTGCTCCGCTAAGAGCGGGATTCAGGGTCAAATACCTTATGGACGCCGCACAAAAGGTGGCGGGGGGAGAGGTCTCTCTTAACATTCCCGCCGACATTCCTCTTGAAGAGGCCGAGGCGGAGCTTTGCAAAATCAAGGGGGTGGGCAAAAAGGTGGCCGATTGCGTGCTGCTTTTCTCCATGGGGAGAATGGACGCCTTCCCAAGCGATGTGTGGATAAAAAAGGTCATGGCCGAGCTTTTTCCGAAAGGACTTCCCGAAAGATTTTCTCCCTATGCCGGCATTGCCCAACAATATTTGTACCATTATTCCCGCGTGTCGGGCGACTTTTAAATATGAGAAAAAATCCGATAAAAACGACAGATCGAAACTCAAACCGAACGCAAAGTCGTGTTTTAAAAAGAGGTGCTTTATGAAAAGGTTGATTTCCCTTGTGCTTTCCCTTGCCCTGGCAGTCGGAACGGGCTGCCTTCGCTCGGATTTTTCGGCAGCTGCTGCGGAAACCGAGAGGGCGGCCTATGCCGATGCTTCCGAAAAAACGGCTTACGACAGCGACGAACGGGGACGGAATGAAAAGACGGTCGGTCTGACAATCGAGAAGGGAACCGATTTTTCCTCGGCTCTTTCCGAAATAAAAAACACCGGCGTTAAGGTGATTTCGACAAATTCCGCTCTTTTTTCAGTGACCGTTAAGGGCAGGGCAAAAGAGCTTGCCAAGGCCGAAAATCTCAGCTTTGTAAAGGGCTTTTATGTGCCGGGCACGGTGCAAAAGCCCCGCCCCGTAACCGAAAAGGCGGCTTTCCCGAAAAAAGCCGAAACCGAGGGGATTTCCGATGACGGTGCGGGAACGGTCATTGCGGTTATAGACACAGGATTTAACCTCGACCACGAGACCATGACCCTCGATAACGGAACGGCCGTTGCCATAACGGAGGAAGACGCAAAAAAAGCCGTTGATAAGCTCGGCTACGGGAAATATTATAATCGAAAAATCCCCTTTTATTTCAACTATGCCGACGCAAATTATGAAATGACGGAAAAAGGCGGCGGCTCCCACGGCATGAAGGTTGCTTCTCTTGCGGCGGGTAACAGCAGTGAGCTTCGCTCCTATGCCAAAAATGCTCAGCTTCTTTTGATGAGGGTCTTTTCCGATGAATCCGAACAAACATCGGATTTTCTGATTTCAAAGGCTATTGTCGACGCGGTGGATCTCGGAGCCGATGTTATAAATTTAAGTCTCGGGGGATATGGCGGAATTTCCGACGGCCAAAGCAGCTATACCCGGGCTGTCGACTATGCCGAGGAGAAGGGCGTTTTGGTTGTGGCGGCGGCCGGAAACGAGGGCAATGTCAACAGCGAAATCGACACCGGAAACGACAGCGGAGTTATGTCAACCCCGGGCGATCTTAAAAACGCTCTTTCGGTTGGGGCAATTTCGAGCAACGGAAAAATGGCCTCATTTTCCTCCTTCGGGCCTAACAGCAACCTTTCCTTCGGCAACAAGCTGGTGGCCGAGGGTGTGTCGATAAAATGTGCCGATAACGAGGGGTATTCCGAAGGCTCGGGCACCTCCTTTTCCTCTCCCGTAACCGCCTCGGCGGCCGCCCTTGTTATGAAAAAAGCAAAAGCCTTAACCGACAATGCCGTGCAGGCGGCCTCTCTTGCCGCCGTGCTTATTGAAAATGCGGCTGTACCCATAGATGAATTCAACTTTAAACAGGCAGCGGGAAGGCTTGAGGCTCGTCAGGCTCTTAAAAACAATGTTGCGGCCTTTTCGCAAGGCGGAACCGGACTTATTGAGCTTGGGCAGATTTCAAAAACCGCCCGCGTAAAGGTCACCCTCAGAAATTTTTCAAAAAGCGACGTGACCCTTTCGGTATTTGCAAAAAACGAATATGCCGAAACATCGACAGACCGCGCGCAGTACGGGGACACGGGTCTTGACATTAAACAAAACGAGATTACCGTGCCCGCCGACGGAAGCGCGGAATTTTCGGCCGAGCTTATTGTGGGGGAAGATGTGCCCGAGGAGGTCTATATTACCGGGCACCTGTGCTTTGAGGGAGACGGAAATGTTATCTCCTGCCCCTATCTCGGATATTACGGGCAGTGGGACAGTGAGCCTGTTATCAGTACAAGAGACGACGGGACGGGGCTTGCTCTTTATTCCTTCGACGGCGAGAAATACATTGAGAATTCCGTCGTTTCGGCAAACGACGACGGGGTAAACGATTTTCTTTTTCCGTTTTTCTTCCAGCTCCGTTCGGCCGAATATATTAAGGTGGACATTTATTCAAAGGACATGGAATTCATATCAAATGCGGCCTACTGTGCCCTTGCGGTAAGGGATCAGTACAGTGAGCTTTATGATGTCGAGGACTCCGACGCAGTGACCGAAAAGGCGGCTCTTTATTCCTACGGCCTCGGGTTTACTCCCATGGGCTACGATGCGCAAACAGGCGAGATTTACAGTCTTGAAGGCGGGGAATATATCGCCGTCATCGAAACAAAGCTTTGCTTTGAGGGGGCAAGGGTCGAGAGACATTCTCTGCCCTTCTCGGTGACTTACGACGATTCTTCGGCGCCCTTTGATTTCGACGGCTATGATGATTTAAACGCCACCTCGGACGGCGAGCTTGAAAACATGGTTTTTTCCGATGACGATATAGCTCTTTACGACATATACGGAGGGTGGAAGGCCTTCGGTACCGAGCAGGAGCAACCCTCTGCCGAAATTTATCAAACGGTTTGGGGAAAGCTGAATGTCGACGCCGATTACATCCTTTACCGCTTTGAGGACGGAGAAACTCAGTCGGAAATGTATATTGCGGCTCTTGATGAACAGAAAAGATTTGCTGCAGAGGCAGGCCTTTCTCAGGGCAAATACAAAAGGATGATTTTCACAGCCGAAAAGCACGGCAGAACCGTGGCTCAGCGTTCGGTCATGCTGACTTATGACCCGGATCCTCCGATAACAGAGACCGATTTGAAGAAAAGCTCCTTGCCCGATTGGCTGAGCAAACGGCTTGACGGGCAGTTTGACGGACTTTTCCGTCTTTCCGATTATGCCGGAGGGTTTAGAATTTCGGCCGCCGACGGAGATTATTTCCCCGTAAAACTTTCGGTGGACGGGATATTTGTGCAAATCGGCTTCGGCTCGAGCGTATTTGACAGATATTTTTATTGTACAAACAAGCAAAAAGGTGATATAATATCTGTGGTGTGTGTTGATTCGGCATATAACACGGCACAGAAAAAATACATCGCAGTTGACGGCGAGCCCCGCCTCGGAGACGCCGATCTCGACGGGAAGGTCACTTCAAACGATGCGTTAATGGCGCTTCAGCAAACGGTGGGGATAATAAACATGGGCTGTTTATCCTTTGCCCTGGCCGACACCGATGAAGACATCGGCCGCATTTCGGCAAACGACGCCCTTAAAATACTTCAGGCTACGGTGGGACTTCTGGAGCTGTAAAAACGGGCGGCGGTTAATGAATATTTCTTTGTTTTAATAAATCAACCGATTTATCGCCGATTCTTTGCGTTATCACCGTCTTTTTTATCGGTTGCATTAAATATGTTTTAACCCGCATTGCGGTTAAAAAGGCTTGTACCGCGGAAGCAGTTTTACGGTCGGGCCGAAAATAATTTGCGCTGTATCCTTTTTCGGAACAGCAGCAGGAGGTTATTTTTATGAAAAAAGTAAACACAAAAACCCTTGCCGGTCTCGGCCTGATGACGGCCGTGGTCATCGTTCTCCAGCTTGTGGGCGGAGCAATACGTTTCGGCACATTTTCCGTTTCCCTTGTGCTTTTGCCCATTGTGGTGGGCGCGGCGCTTTACGGAGCAGGCGCGGGAGCATTTCTCGGACTGGTTTTCGGCGCAGTGGTGCTCTTTTCGGATCCGAGTGCCGCCGCCCTTTGTGATGTGAACCTTGTGGGCACAGTTGTTGTTTGCCTGTTAAAAGGCGCTTTGGCGGGACTGTGCGCAGGTCTGCTTTATAAGGCCTTTGAAAAGAAAAGTACCGTGCTTGGTACGGCTCTTGCGGCGGTGGCCGCTCCGGTGATCAACACCGGGGTGTTTTTGCTCGGCTGCCGTGTATTCTTTATGGATACCCTAAGGGAATGGGCGTTTTCAAATGGATCGGAAAATGTGGTTGCATATATATTCCTGGTTTTGGTGGGATTTAATTTCCTCTTTGAGCTTGCGGTTAATGTTTTGCTTTGCCCGGCTATCGTCAGGGTAATCAGGGCT
>CAKSPR010000050.1 GCA_934486455.1 uncultured Eubacteriales bacterium | reverse complement strand
GGATTACGCCCCTTATTTTTCACCCTCCGACGGGGACGGTGAGCTTTGGCGGCTTTGCAAGGCAGCCGATAAAATCTCGGCTCTCATAAAATGCATCGAAGAAGGCAACATGGGAAACTCCGAATTTAAAGAGGCCGAAAAATCCACCCTTTCCCATATTAAAGAGCTGGGCGTACCCGAGGCTGAGGTTTTTATAAAGGAATTTCTCCCCGCCTTCGGACTGACCCTTGACGAACTTAATAAGGAGTAGATAAAAATGTCATATGCCGATCAGGTATTTGTAAAAAACTGCAGGGATATTCTTGAAAACGGGGTGTGGGACACCGCGTTTAATGTGCGTCCCCATTGGGACGACGGCACCCCTGCCCACACGGTCAAAAAATTCTGCATTGTAAACCGTTACGACCTGCAAAAGGAATTTCCCCTAATGACCCTGCGTAAAATAAACTATACTGCGGCCATCGACGAAATTCTTTGGATATGGCAAAAAAAGTCCAACAACACTCACGACCTTAACAGCCACATATGGGATTCCTGGGCGGACGAAAGCGGCTCTATCGGCAAGGCCTACGGTTACCAGCTCGGCATAAAGCACAAATACGCCGAGGGTGAATTTGACCAGGTCGACCGCGTGCTTTACGACCTGAAACACAATCCCTGCTCCCGCAGAATTATGACCAACATATACAACCATAGCGACCTTCACGAGATGCACCTTTATCCCTGCGCTTACAGTATGACCTTTAATGTCACGGGCAACAAGCTCAATGCCGTTTTGAATCAGCGCTCTCAGGATATGCTGACGGCCAACAACTGGAATGTCTGCCAATACAGCGCGCTCACAATGATGATCGCTCAGGTCACGGGATTTGAACCGGGCGAATTCGTGCACATAATCGCCGACGCCCACATTTACGACCGCCACATCGACCTTGTAAAGGAGGTCATCGCAAAAGAGCCGTTTGAAGCACCCAAGGTGCGGCTCAATCCCGATGTGGACGATTTTTATAAATTCACCGTGGACGATTTTATCGTCGAGGATTATCAGTTCCACAAGCTGGGCAAAAAGGTGCCCGTCGCCATATAGCGGCGAGCAGAGCGGCGGTGCCGGCTGCTCTTTCGACCGAGAAAGTCGGTCGACAGATAACAAAGAAGCGTGATTAAGCGAATTCAAATTTCTGTCTCGGAAAAATCCGCCGATCTTTCAAATTCTAAATACCAAGCACTGCCCCCGCTGCCACCAAGGCTATGACACCCGGCACGCCGCCGAAAAATGAGCCTGCCAGCGTATAGCCGTTGACGGCCACCGTTTGGGCGGTATATTTGCCGACAATATACACAGCAAAAAGACATATTACCCCTGCCGCACCCGACCAAAAAAGAGTGCGCAGGGGTTTTCCGTTTTTAAAAAGAATGACAAGCATGGCTATTCCCGCAATTATAATGGCGGCGTATATACCGTATTTGACCGCTGTCAGCATATTATCTCCCTCCAAGGCTTTTATGATTTTGGCTTTTTTAAATAATATGCGGCTTGTCTTGAAAAAATAACGACGGGCGCCTTGAAAAATGCCAAAGCGCCCGTTTAAGGTTTAATTATTGTTTTTTTATCGGCTCATCAGGTCGGCCGGACAGAGTCGGTCACGGTTCTCCCGCCCAATGGGTCCGTTTTTACGGCAAAATTATTTGCTGAGAATGGAAATAACGTCAGCCGCAATAACAAGAAGCATGAAGATAATGGTGATGTACTTGGTGATTCTCTGGAGCTTGGAAGAAAGGGTGTGAGCCTTGTTTTTGGAAAGGAAGGTATCGGCACCGCCGCTGACTGCGCCGGCAACGCCCGATCTTCTGCCCTCCTGAAGAAGAATAACGGCAATTATAACAAGAGCAAATATAATAAGAAATGCACCTAAGAGTATTTCTGCGATTTTCATTTAAAACATCCTCCGAACAGTATTTTCAATTAGCCTTTTGAGTATAACACATTATTTCAGAAAAATCAAGACAAAATTTTCATAATAATATTATATTTTAAAAAAAGCTGTTATAAATTCGATTTTCGCGGTTATAATATCCTTGCGGGACAAACAAGAAGCGTTTGCTGTTTATTCCGCAAATGTTTTTGACCTTTGCGGAAATATTCGCAAATGCTTTAAAAACATTTTAATATAAAGGCATTGGCCTTTAAAACCTTGTTAAAGGGGTTCGGTGAAAATTTCGCCGTTCCCCTTTTTCGTTTTTACGGGCTTTTTCGGTTGAATTTTTCGGGGCTGCGCCTTTTTTCTTTCAACCGTTCCGCAAGCGCTATATAAGCGACATCTGCTCTCCTTTTTCCTCGGCCTTTAAGGTGCTTCCGGCGGAGGGCAGGGTCTTTGTGCGATAGCGGTGGGGAGAAAGCAGGGTTCCGTCGACATACGGCTCTGCACTCATAAGCCGGTGTCCCTTGCGCTGGGTCATGACCGCCACGCCCTGAGTGTTTTTGGTGGTTTTCGTGCTTATTGCGGCCGAGTTGAACAGCAGTATCTTACCGTTTGACGAACGGAGCATATACTCCCCTTCCTCGGTGGCGTAAACGACGGCGGCAAGGGGGGATTTGTCGCTGTATGCGTTGATGAGCTTTTTGCGGTTGGTCTTTGTTTCATACGCCGAAATGTCGATTTTCGCAACCTTTCCGTTTTCATAGAAGAAGAGCATGTTGCCCTTATATTCCTTAATAACGGCCATATAGACCACCGTTTCGCCCTCCTCCATTTCAAGCTTGGAGGCCACAAAATCTCCCAGCACGCTGGCCTTGGTATCGGCGAAAGCGGCGGCACGGGTCTTATAAACCTGGCATTTGTCGGTAAAGAACATAAGCTCGGTGTCGTTGTTTGCCTCTGCGGTTTCGATTATTTCGTCTCCCTCCTTGAGCTTCTGCTCTCCGCTCATTCTAAGCGACTGGGGGGTGATTTTTTTGAAATATCCGTCCTTGGTAAAGAAAAGGGTGACCGGATAATCGGGGATTTTTTCCTCATAGGCTTCTTCTGGCTCATCGGTTTTATAAACAATGTCGGTTTTTCTGGGCTGTCCGTATTTTTTGGAAACCTCCCGAAGCTCGGAAATTATGATGGATTTAATGCGGGATTTCTTTGAAAGAATGTCCTCCATGTCGGCAATGCTCTGCTCGAGTCCTTCTATCTCCTCGGTACGCTTTAGGATGTATTCCCGATTGAGATGGCGGAGCTTTATTTCGGCCACAAAATTTGCCTGAATCTCATCGATTCCGAAGCCTATCATAAGGTTGGGAACAACCTCGCTCTCACTTTCGGTCTCCCGGACGATCTTGACCGCCTTGTCAATATCGAGCAAAATTTTCGAAAGTCCCTTTAAAAGGTGCAGCTTATCCCCGGCCTTTTTCAGGTCGAAATACACCCTGCGCTGAACGCACTGGGAGCGAAATGCCACCCATTCCTCGAGTATTTCTCTGATTCCCATGACCCTCGGCGAGCCGGCAATGAGTATATTGAAATTGCAGGAAAAGGTATCCTCAAGGGGGGTCAGCCTAAAGAGCTTTTGCATGAGCTTGTCGGGATCTATTCCCCTTTTGAGATCGATGGTTATTTTCATTCCGTCGCGGCCGGTTTCGTCGCGGATGTCGTTGATTTCGGTTATTTTTTTAAGCTTTACAAGCTCTATGACCTTTTCGATAATGCTTTCGCAGTTGGTGGTGGGAGGGATCTGAGTTATGTCGATGCAGTTATACGCCTTGTCGTAGGTATATTTTCCCCTTACCTTAAAGCCGCCGCGGCCGGTCTCGTATATTTTTTTCATCTCGTCGGCGTCGTACATAACCGTTCCGCCGCCGGGAAAGTCGGGCGCGGGAAGTGTGTCGATTATGTCGGTGTCGGGGTCGCGGATGAAATTGACGGCGGTTTCGCACACCTCTTTAAGGTTAAAGGAGCATATGGAGCTTGCCATTCCGACTGCAATACCCGTGTTGGCGTTTACAAGCACCGAGGGAAATGTCACCGGAAGGAGGGTGGGCTCCTTCATTGTGGCGTCGTAGTTGTCGACAAAATCCACCGTATCCTTGGAAATATCGGCAAATATTTCGGCCGAGAATTTTGCAAGACCCGCCTCGGTATAACGGTAGGCCGCCGGAACCATGTCTCTCGAATATGCCTTACCGAAGGAGCCTTTCGACTCGATATAGGGGTGAAGCAGCGTTTCATTTCCTCGGGAAAGGCGCACAAGGGTGTCGTATATAGCCGCGTCGCCGTGGGGGTTGAGCTTCATGGTCTGGCCGACGATGTTGGCCGATTTAACAAGATTGCCCGACAAAAGCCCCATTTGATACATGGTGTAAAGCAGTTTTCGGTGGGCGGGCTTAAATCCGTCTATTTCGGGAATGGCGCGGGAAACTATAACGCTCATGGCATAGGGCATATAGTTTACCTCAAGGGTCTCGGAAACGGGCTGCTCAACCACCAGTCCCGAGCCGATTATGGTTGCGTTAAGGTCCTTTTCCGCCCTGCCCGAGCGGGAGGCGGCTTTTTTCTTTGGCGCCAAGTCGTTCAACTCTCCTTTTTACGCTTTAAAAGTCGTGTCGGTTGTTTTTAAAATCACTTTTTCGTGTGACTTTTGGCAGATCGTTTTACGAAACATCGGCCATGTCAATATAATTACAGCCCTCTTTGGCAATGAAATCCTTTCGTCCGTCAAGATCGTCTCCGAGTAGCATGTCAAACATACGGGCGGTCTGCTCGGCCTCATCGGGCATGACCCTTATAAGACGGCGTGTGGCGGGATTCATGGTGGTAAGGTTCATCATGTCGGGCTCGTTTTCACCAAGTCCCTTGGAGCGCAGAATGGTGTATTTTTCTCCTTCGATGTCCTTTAAAACATCGTTTTTCTCGCGCTCGGAATAGGCGTAGTAGGTTTGGGATTTTGTTCTGATTTCAAAAAGCGGGGTCTCGGCGATGAATATTTTGCCCTGCTCGATAAGGGTGGGAGTCAAACGGTAGAACATGGTCAGAATAAGGGTTCTTATCTGAAATCCGTCCACATCGGCGTCGGTACAAATTATTATCTTGTTCCACATAAGCTTTGAAATATCGAAGGTCGAAAGATCCTTGTTGGCCTTGGCCTTTACCTCGACTCCGCATCCCATGACCTTTAAAAGGTCGGTTATGATGTCGCTTTTAAAAATCCTGCCGTAATCGGCTTTAAGGCAGTTGAGTATCTTACCTCTGACAGGTATAACCGCCTGAAAATCGGGGTCTCTTGCCAGCTTACAGGAGCCGAGAGCCGAGTCGCCCTCCACGATGTAAAGCTCCCGCTCGGCCGTATCCTTGGAACGGCAATCGACAAATTTTTTGACCCTGTTTGCCATATCCGACTTGGACTGGAGGGTTTTCTTGATGTTGAGGCGTTCCTTTTCCGAGCGCTCGCGGGAGCGCTTGTTTATAAGCACCTGCTCAACGATTTTATCGGCCTCAGCCTTGTTTTCTATGAAATATATTTCAAGCTGATGCTTGAAAAAATCGGTCATGGCCTCTTGAATAAACCTGTTGGTTATGGATTTTTTGGTCTGGTTTTCATAGGAGGTTTGGGTGGAAAACGAAGAAACCACAAGCACAAGGCATTCGTCCACATCCTGAAAGGTTATCTTGCTTTCGTTTTTCTGATACTTTCCGGTGGATTTTATATAGGCGTCAATCTGGGATACAAAGGCGCTTTTCACCGCCTTTTCAGGTGCGCCGCCGTTTTCAAGAAAGCTTGAATTGTGGAAATATTCCTTGCGGTTTATCACATTGGAGAAGCAAAGCGACGCCTTAACTTTAAGCTTGTATTCGGGAAGGTCGGCACGGTCTCTTCCGCTTTTTTCGGTTTCCCAGGTCTGGACCGATGTAAGCGCCTTGTCTCCCACGATTTCATTGACATAATCGGTAACGCCGTTTTTATAGCAAAATTCATATGTGTCAAAGCTGCGGCCGTTTTGCTGTCTTAAAATGAAGGTTACATTTTCATTTACAACCGCCTGTCTTTTAAGCACATCTTTAAAATATTCGAGAGGAATGTCAATCTCGGTGAAAACCTCCAAATCGGGCTTCCAGCGAATTTTTGTGCCGGTGCCTCTGCCGCTGTACGGCTCCTCTTTAAGGCCTCCGATGCATTCTCCCTTTTCAAAATGGAGGGTATATCTTTTCCCTTCGCGCTTAACCTCGGCGTCCATATATTCCGAGGCAAACTGGGTCGAGGCAAGTCCGAGACCGTTTAATCCGAGGGAATATTCATATGTGTCGCCCTTTAAGTTGTTATATTTTCCTCCGGCATAAAGGGTGCAGAAAAGAAGCTCCCAGTTAAATTTTTCTTCCTTTTTATTATATCCCACCGGAATTCCGCGGCCGAAGTCCTCTACCTCGATGGAATTGTCCGAATACATCGTTACAATGATTTTATTGCCGTATCCCTCTCTGGCCTCGTCTATGGAGTTGGAAATTATTTCGAAGGTCGAATGCTCACAGCCCTCTATTCCGTCCGAACCGAATATGACCGCCGGACGGTATCTGACCTGTTCGGCACCTTTAAGGGCTTTTATGCTGTCGTCATTGTATTCCTTTTTTCTTGCCAAATTTCTCACTCCTATTTATGGTATTTCCCGCCGACGGCAATTTGATACCCGCGGTATATCTGTTCTGCAAGCATTATTCTGAAAAGCTGGTGGGGAAATGTCATTTTTGAAAAGGACAGTCTGCATTTTGAAATGCTTTTAACCTCCCGTGAAAGCCCGAAGGATCCACCGATAACAAAAACCACGTCGGAAAAGCCCGACACGCCGCTTTGTTCGATCATACGGGAAAAGTTTTCGGAGGTCATTTGCTGCCCCTCTATGCACAAAGATACCACAAAGCTTCCGGTCGGTATTTTTTTAAGTATCTTTTGACCCTCTTTTTCTATTCCCGCCGCTATGACCGCCTCGCTCGGATTGTCGGGCAGGCGCTCCTCGTCTATCTCGATTACGGTCAGACGGCAAAACGGGGTCAGCCGTTTTTGATATTCTGCAAAGGCGTCTCTCAGATATTTTTCTTTAAGCCTTCCGACAGCTATTATGTAAACATTCTGCATATATATCCCCGAAAAATCAATTTATTGAGATGTTAGACTCGGTATTATGTCAATCAATGTGCAGCATTAAGCTTTTTTCTTCGGCCTGCATCCGCCGCAAGGGCGACGGGTCTGTCAGTAACATATAACCTCTCCGCCCGTCTTTGGCGCCGCCGAAAGGAGAAAATCCTCCCCCTCCTTCATCCCCTCGCTTTTAAGGGAAAAA
Source organism: uncultured Eubacteriales bacterium (assembly GCA_934486455.1). Lineage (GTDB taxonomy): Bacteria > Bacillota > Clostridia > Oscillospirales > Acutalibacteraceae > UMGS1484. The sequence continues at coordinate 4,133 of CAKSPR010000050.1, read as the reverse complement.
AGAGCCGTCCTTTTGGCCAAAATCGGCATGTTATTCTGTTCGCTTAAATGGGAAAGAATTATTCTCGTTGTCCCGCTTCTGACAAACATGGGCAAGGCCTCGGCGCAGGCGTCGTTCGAAAGGTGTCCTATGTGGCTCATTATCCTCTGCTTTAATGGATAGGGGTAGCAGCCGGTTTTGAGCATGTCTATGTCGTGATTTGATTCGAAAAATATAAGGTCGGTGGAGCAAAGAGCGTTTTTAACCTGCTCGCTGACAAATCCGAGATCGGTACAAACCGCCGCCGTTCTGCCGTCGGGCAGCTCCACCTTATAACCGCACCCTTCGGCGCAATCGTGGGAAACGGAGAAGTGCACGATCTTGAATCCGTCAAGCTCAACGTCGCTGTCGTCAAGACAAACCGTATCGAACTTCCCGTTTATATGACCGTCCCGCTCCATTACCTCAAGGGTGCCCCTTGTGGCAAAAACAGGTATACGGAACTTAGAGCAAAACACCCTCACACCTGCAATGTGGTCGATGTGCTCGTGAGATATGAAAACACCTTTAATGCTTTTCGGATCGGTTCCTATGCCGCAAAGCGCCTCACAAAGCCTTTTGGCGCTCACTCCCGCGTCGATGAGAAGGCCTCCGTCGCCGTTTCCGACAAAGGTGCTGTTTCCGCTGCTACCGCTGAAAAGGCGGCAAACCCTCGCCATATCAAAACTCCTTTTTAAAAACAAATCCTTTTCCTATGATGGCGGCTTCGGAAAACATGCTTCCCGCCATAAAGGGAAAAGGCTTTGATGTCTTTGTCAGACCGCCCTTTCGATGGAATCGGGCAGTGTAACACGCTTTATATCGGCGCCGAGGCTTCTGAATTTCTCAACCACCTTTTCATATCCGCGCTCGATATACTGGATGCTTTCAATTTCGGTGACCCCCTCGGCCATGCAGCCGGCTATAAGCATGGCCGCCCCCGCACGGAGATCGTCGGCGCGCACACAGGCGCCGGTAAGCCTTTCAACCCCCTGAATGACCGCCACCTTGCCGTTAACCTGAATGTTTGCGCCCATTTTCATGAGCTGATCAACATATTTAAAGCGATTATCCCATATTCCCTCGCTTACAACGCTTGTCCCCTTTGCTATCGAAAGCAGGGTGGAAAACTGCGGCTGCATGTCGGTCGGAAAGCCGGGATGAGGCAATGTTTTTATGACGCACTGGGAAAGAGGGCCGTTTCTGCTGACCCTGATGCAGTCGTCGAATTCTTCAACCCTTGCCCCGACCTCCGAAAGCTTTGAGCTTATGGACTCGAGGTGTTTCGGGATAACATTTTTTATGAGTACATCCCCGCCGGTGGCCGCAGCCGCAACCATAAATGTGCCGGCCTCAATCTGATCGGGAATAACCGAATAGCTCGTCCCTTTAAGGTGCTGTACACCGCGGATTTTAATGACATCGGTGCCCGCTCCTCTTATATCTGCGCCCATGGAGTTGAGGAAGTTGGCAAGATCCACGATGTGAGGCTCCTTGGCGGCGTTTTCGATGACCGTCAGTCCCCTTGCTTTTGCGGCAGCGATCATAATGTTGCAGGTAGCGCCCACCGAAACCACATCAAGGTATATCTGACTGCCCATAAGGCTCTGCGCCGACACATCTATCATTCCGTTATCCACCGAGATGTCGGCTCCCAGTGCCTCAAATCCCTTGAGATGCTGGTCGATAGGACGGGGACCGAGATTGCACCCGCCGGGCATTGCCACCTTGGCCTTGGAAAATTTGCCGAGAAGCGCCCCGATAAGGTAATATGACGCTCTCATAAGCTTTGCGATCTCGTGCGGGACAACATAGGAGCTGATATTTCTCGGGTCGATCTCCACCGTGTTGTCGTTTATCATTTTAACCTTCGCTCCCATTTCCGAAAGAATGCGAAGGCTGTTGCTTACATCGGATATTTGCGGTACATTTTCAAGCACGCACACCCCGTCCGAAAGTATAACGGCAGGAATTATTGCCACAACTGCATTCTTGGCACCGCTTATAGTGACTTCCCCCGAAAGAGGGGTTCCGCCGTTTATAACAAACTTATCCAAAATCAATGCACTCCCGTAATATACTTAAAGCAGGAAGACGCTTATTGCCGTTCGGGAAATACTCTGTTGCTTAAAGCGTCGACACCTAAAGCCCCGTTCGGGCTTTTGTCCTGCGAAGAAATCAAATTTTTAAAAATTGTAACGCGTCCCGTAAAAACGCAAAAACAAAAGGCCGTTATAGCTTTAAAAATCAAATAGCCACAGTTGCCTTTCTACACATATCATTCTTTAACAGTATAACACCGATTGCAATAAAAATAAAGCCCTAATTTCAATTTTTTTTGCTGAAATCAGGGCTTTTTTCCATATATTGTGGTCTATGACCGCATTTTTCGATTTTTTACAACTATAACTCTCTCATTATTATAATTACACTGTCGGTTTTCCCCTCCGTAAAAAAGCACAAATAACTCGGGCGGAGCAATGTTTTTTCATACTCTCACAAAATAAAACACATTGTTGAGCCGTCGGCTTATGCCGCTTTAAGTCTCAGGCGCATTTTGTCGGCGATAAGCGCAATGAATTCGCTGTTGGTGGGCTTGCCTCTGCCCGTATTTATTGTATAGCCGAAATAGGAATTGAGGGTGTCAAGGTCTCCCCTGTCCCAAGCCACCTCTATGGCGTGACGGATGGCTCTTTCGACCCTCGACGAGGTGGTTTTATAAAGCTTTGCCACAGTCGGATAAAGCAGTTTTGTTATGGCGCCGACCATTTCGGGATCTTTAACGGAAAGTATTATGGATGTGCGAATGTACTGATAACCCTTTATGTGAGCGGGAACGCCAAGCTGGTGTATTATTTCGGTCACCATCATTTCAAGCTCGTTGTCGCTGATATATCCGCCCTGCTCCTTTCCGAGGCCCCTCGACTCCCGCCAGCCTGTCAGTTGAACGATCCTTTCGGCCAGCATATCCATATCCACCGGCTTTAAGAGAAAATATGACGCTCCGGAAGATAGCAATTCACTTTCCAGCTTTTCGTTTGAACCGATGGACATTACCATGGTCAGCGGGCGAAGGCGGGCTTCCAGGGAATCAAGCTGTTTAAGCACTCCAAGCGCATCCATTTTCGGCATGAAAGCATCCATAATAAGCACATCTGGCTTGACCGATTTTACCTCGGTCAGAAGTCGCGAGCCCTCCTTCGGGGTTAACACAACGTCCATTCCGTATGTTTTCAGCAGATTGGAACAAGGCACGCCAAACTCTGCCGTGTTATCCGCAATTAATACTTTAAGTTTCTTTTCCATTTATATTGCCTCCTGTTTTTTTATTTGACGCCAATATATTACCATAAGATGTAAAAATTTTCAAGAGGCTTTTTCAAATTTTTTCAATAAATGTATGACAATATGATTTTAAAAGAATTATAAAAGTAAAAAAATACGGTAAAAGAAATATTTTTCGATTAAAGTACCATAAAAACAAACATTTCTGACAAACGATGTTAGCAGTTAACATAACAATACCGCAACATAAAAGGCCGCCATCGGGCGGCCGTATCCGTAAACGGTTAGTTTTTTTGCGGCAAAATGCCTTCTCCGAAGCCGCGCAGCTTCCTAAAAAGCCTTGGCATTACATGCCTCTGCTCCCGAAGCCGCAGGGAAAAAACAAGATAATGCGGGCAACGACACACATGCGGGCAACGACACACATGCGGAAACGGCACATGTGCGCAAAAACGGCAGAGGCGGTAAGGGTAGGAAAGCTATCCGACGGCACTTTCAAGCACCTCGCCGATGTTTTGGTGAAAAACGAGATCGGCCTTTCGGTCTAAAGGGGTGCTGTCACGGTTGATAACAACAATATGTTTCCCCGAAAAGAATCTGACAAGTCCCGCCGCGGGATAAACCGCCATTGATGTTCCGCCTATTATGAGCAAATCGGCCGAGGCCATGGCTCTCGCCGCCGAGGAAAGAACCCCGTCGTCAAGCTGTTCCCCGTAAAGCACCACATCGGGCTTCAGCACGCCCCCGCAGGCACATTTGGGAACCGTTCGGCTGTCCTGCTTGATTTGTTCCTTCGTGTGCTTTTTTCCGCATTTAAGGCAGGTATAGCT
>CAKSPR010000049.1 GCA_934486455.1 uncultured Eubacteriales bacterium | reverse complement strand
AAGCCGGCCACCGAGAAAGGAGGCGGCGATCCCCGCGATTTTGATGTCGGCGGTGTCGGGCGCCTCGTTCTTTTTGCCGTTCATAAGACAAACGGCTCCGATGACATCCCCCGACGATATGATGGGCATGACAACGGCAGCCGATTTTTCGACCCCCTCAAGGGGAAAAAATCCAAGACCCGCCCCCGAATAAACATAGGGCTTGCGGTGCTCCATAAGATCCTCAAGCTCGGGCGAAAGGCGTCTTTCAATAACCTCTTTTTTGGAAAGGCCGGCCGCCGCGACGCAGTTGTCCTTATCGCATATGATTACCGGAAGCTCGGTGCCGTCGGCCATGGATTCGGCATAGTCGCCCGCAAGCTCGGAAAGCTCGCCGATGGGTGAATATTTTTTGAAAATGACATCACCCTCATTGCCGGTATATATCTCCAGTGGGTCGCCCTCGCGGATACGAAGTGTGCGGCGGATTTCCTTTGGAATTACAACCCTTCCGAGGTCGTCTATTCTTCTAACGATTCCTGTTGCTTTCATATATAAAACTCCCTTTGTTTCGATATTTTGCCTTAATATTGTGCGTGAAAAAACGGCTTTTATTCAAAAGGTATTCTGTAAAAAACCGACATTTAAAGAGCAGGCTTTTTAAATGTCTTATCCGTTAAACGTTATCGGACGCTTTTACGGATTTTTTGAGAGTTTTAAAAAAATCGGTGTGTTCGGGCGGCATACAGCCGTTTTACGATACTGCGGTTTTCGGCCTTTTTAAAAGGCGGCGGGGAAATCTCCCCGCAGCTTTCGGGTAAATTTAAAAAATTAAACTGACGGCAAAGGGGATTTACCGTGCGCTTTTACACGGCTTTTCGGGTGAGTCGGGCGGGTGTTCGATTTTGTCCCTCTTGCCGAAATTGTCTTTTTGTGATAGAATAAAAAAAGAAAAAAGCTGCGGGCGATATAAGATAATATCAGCGGCAACAAAAGAGGTGATGAGTATGGTTAACGAGAGCATAGACTCGGGGAGAGAATTCGACTGGGGACGGGCAAGCGAGGATTATGCCCGTTACCGAGATATTTATCCCGATGAGTTTTACCGAAAGCTGCTGTCCGAGGGACTTTGCGGGAACGGTCGGCGCATACTCGACATTGGCACGGGGACAGGCGTACTTCCACGCAACCTTTCAAAATACGGCGGGCATTTTGTCGGCGCCGACATTTCGGAAAACCAGATAAAATATGCGAAAATTCTTACCGAAAAGGCCGGCCTTGATATTGATTATGTTGTTTGCTCGGCCGAAAAGCTTCCATTTGAGGACGGCAGCTTCGACGCCGTTACCGCCTGCCAGTGTTTTTATTATTTTGATAAGCGGAGGCTTTTTCCGGAAATTCACCGTGTTCTTAAAAAGGACGGTCATTTTTTCATTCTTTTTATGGAATGGCTTTATTACGAGAGCGACATTGTAAGGAAATCGGTCGAGATTATAAATAAATACAATCCTCTTTGGTCGGGCTCGGAGCATAAGGACACCGTTTATCCCATTCCGCCGTCGGCAAACGGACTTTTTAAGGTGCTTTCCAACGAGACCTTCCCCGTGGATATTACCTTTACAAGGGAAAGGTGGAACGGGAGAATGAAATGCTGCAGGGGAGTGGGGGCGGAGATGCCGCCCGAGACGGTGGAGCGCTGGGAAAGGGAGCATTTGCAATATCTTTCCTCTCTGCCCGAAAACTTCTCGATCCCTCACCATATCGTTGTTGCCAATCTTTTGAAGTACTGATTTGACTTCGTTTTCCTCAGCACTTTTGATTACAGACAAACGCTTTTACTTGCGGCGGGTCGGGGAAGAGGCCGGCCTTAATTTTAAAAACACTCTTATTTTGCAAAATTCAATAAACGGTGCGCTGCTGCATATCGCGCCGAATCAATCGCCGAAGTGAAGTTTTTTCCGCTTCGGCGGCGGTTTTTTAACAAAATATTAATTTGTCTTATATAATTAATATATATTGTGTGCAAAGATTGTTAAACTGTTGACAATAAACTACTTATGGGATATAATACAGAGTGGCTGTGGAAAATTATAATGATCGGCCGAAAGGATATTGTTTTTTATGAATACTGATGTCGTTATCGTCGGTGCGGGCCCTGCGGGAATATTTACCGCCATTGAAATGCTCAGAAAAGGCTCGAAGAAAAAAATCGTTATCGTGGAAAAGGGTCAGTCAATCGAAAAGCGTAGCTGTCCCAAATCCAAAACAAAGAAATGCATGAACTGCAAGCCCTATTGCCACATTACCACCGGTTTTTCGGGCGCGGGCGCTTTCTCCGACGGAAAGCTTTCTTTAAGCTACGAGGTCGGCGGAGACCTGCCTACTCTTATCGGGGAGGATCTTGCTCAGGAAACCATTGATTATACCGACAAAATATATCTCGAATTCGGTGCCGACGAACACATTGAAGGCATTAACTGCAACGACGAGGTCAAGGAAATCCGCAAGCGTGCCATTCAAGCGGGACTTAAACTCGTGGACTGTCCCATCCGCCATCTCGGAACCGAAAAGGCACAGGATCTGTATCTCGCTCTTGAACATTGGCTTCTGGACAACGGGGTGGAGATACTTTTCGGCTACGAATGCTCCAACATCATTCTCGACGGCGATGTTTGTAAGGGAGTTTACATCAGCAAAAAGGACGACGCCAAAGAAATATATGCCAAACAGACGGTCATCGCAACCGGCCGAAGAGGGGCCGAGTGGCTTGAAAAGATCTGCGCCGAGCACAACATCGCCCACCAGCCCGGCACGGTCGACATCGGCGTTCGGGTTGAGGTCAGAAACGAGGTCATCGAAAAGGTCAACGATGTGCTTTACGAATCCAAGCTCATCGGCTATCCCAAGCCCTTTAAAAACAAGGTGCGCACCTTCTGTCAGAATCCGGGCGGATTTGTCAGCCAGGAAAACTACGACAACGATCTTGCGGTTGTTAACGGGCACTCCTATAAGGATAAAAAATCCGGAAACACCAATGTCGCCATACTTTGCTCTCACAATTTTAATTATCCATTTAATCAGCCCATCGAATATGCCCAAAAGGTCGGCGAGCTGACCAACATGCTGGGTGCGGGGCATATTCTTGTTCAGCGCTTCGGCGATATTCTTGACGGAAAGCGCACATGGGAAAAGGAGCTTTCTCATTCAAACCTCCGTCCGTCTCTGCCCGACGCCGTGGCCGGAGACATAACTGCCGCGATGCCGTACCGTGCAATGGTTAACATAATCAATTTTATACAGGCCATGGATCATGTTGTGCCCGGCTTTGCTTCCGCCGAAACCCTGCTTTATTCTCCCGAGCTTAAATTTTATTCCAACCGTATTAAAATGGACGAAAACTTTAATACTAATGTCAAGGGACTTCACTGTCTCGGCGATTCCAGCGGCTGGACAAGAGGCCTTATGATGGCGTCGGTTATGGGCGTTTTAATGGGACGCCGACTTGTTGAAAGGACGGATGATTAATGAAAGACCCCAAAATTTCCGAAAAGGCTTTTGTGGCAAAAAATGCGACCGTCATAGGCGATGTCACGATAGAGGATGACGCCAATATCTGGTTCGGCGCGGCCGTTCGCGGCGACATGGACAGCATATACATCGGCAAGGGAAGCAATGTTCAGGACAATGCCGTTGTGCATGTGGATAAAGGCTTTCCGGTAAGAATAGGTGAAAATGTAACAATCGGACACGGCGCAATCGTACACGGATGCACCGTGGGGGACAATGTGCTTGTGGGAATGGGCGCAATCATACTCAACGGCGCCAAAATCGGCGACAACTGCATAATCGGCGCAGGCGCAACGGTTACCCAAAACAAAGAGATCCCCGCAAATTCTCTGCTTGTGGGCTGCCCCGCAAAGGTGATCAGGGAAGTGGACGGGCAGGGAGCCGAGAGCACCCGCCAAAACGCCCTTCGATACATCGAAGAGGGAAAAGAATATAAAAAACTCGGCTATTAATGCCGCTAAGGAGATAATATTATGAGCGAATGTACACACGATTGTTCAAGCTGCCATGCCGACTGTGACAGCCGTGCAAATGTAATAGAAAAGGAAAAGCCCCACGAGCTTTCCCGCATCAAAAAGGTCATCGGAGTTGTCAGCGGAAAGGGCGGTGTGGGAAAATCCCTTGTCACATCGCTGATGGCCGTTACCATGCAGCGCCGCGGCTATAAAACCGCCATTCTCGACGCCGACATTACCGGCCCCTCTGTGCCCAAAATGTTCGGAATATCCGAGCATGCAACGGGAGACGACAACGGTCTTTATCCCGTTAAAACAAAGACGGGAATCGACATTATGTCGGTAAACCTTCTGCTCGAAAACCCCTCTGATCCCGTTGTGTGGAGAGGACCTGTTATCGGCGGAGTGGTAAAGCAGTTCTGGAGCGAGGTCATTTGGAACGATGTCGACTTTATGTTCGTTGATATGCCTCCCGGAACGGGCGATGTGCCCCTTACGGTGTTCCAGTCTCTGCCGGTGGACGGTATAATCGTTGTGACATCTCCCCAGGAGCTTGTTTCCATGATCGTTGAAAAGGCGGTAAAAATGGCCAAGCTTATGGATGTGCCGGTGCTGGGGCTTGTTCAGAATATGGCATATTTTGAATGTCCCGATTGCGGCTCGAAGCACTATATTTTCGGTCAGAATAAGGCCGAGGACACTGCCAAGGAATTTGCCATAGACACCGTTTGTGAGATCCCCATGAACACAAAGCTTGCGGCGGCCTGCGACAAGGGCGCGGTGGAGCTTTTCGAAGGCGATTGGCTTGACAAGGCGGCCGATAAAGCGGAGAAGCTGCTATGACCCGTCCCGAAAAAGCAAAACAGCTCTTTATGTCGGGATATAACTGCTCCCAAAGCGTTGTCGGCGCCTTTATAGATGATTTTTCCATAGACTTCGATACGGCCATGAAGCTTTCATCCTCCTTCGGCGGGGGAATGGGAAGAATGAGAGAGGTCTGCGGAGCGGTTAGCGGAGCTTTTATGATTGCAGGACTTAAATGCGGCTACTGCGACCCCTGCGACAAGGCGGCAAAGAGTGCCCACTATGCTCTCATTCAAAAAATCGCCGCCGATTTTAAGGAGCAAAACGGAAGCATCATTTGCAGGGAACTGCTTGAAGGGGTAGGCTGCAGCGGCAAATGTCAGGGAAGCGTTCCCGAGGATCGCACCGCAGGGTATTATAAAAAGCGTCCATGCGCCGAGCTTGTGTATATTGCCGCAAAAATTGTCGAGGACGAGCTTTACGGTTAAACGCAGGGCGTTTGTGATTATATACTCCGAAAAGGGTTGGCTGTAACCGAAAAAGGGTGCTTTTCGCGCTTATCCGCGTCGGGCGTTATCCGTTTCGGCGCAGAAAAACCGATAATCAGAAAAAAACAACGGACATTGTGCTTAAAGCATTTTGCCCGTTGTTTTGTCTTTAAAGGGTCTGATAATCAGATGGTGGAAATTGTCGGAATCATTTCATCAAGCACATCAAGCAGTATCTTGACCGTGTCGAGAGAGGTGAAAATCGTAACGCCGTTTTGCACCGCACAGCGGCGAATGGCCACGCCGTCCTCATAATGAACTCCCGAAAGAATGGCGCGGGTGTTGATTATATAGCTGACATAGCCTGCGCGGATGGAATCGAGTATTTCCTCGCTGCCCTCGCTGAGCTTGCCTCTTACCCTTGTGCGTATTCCGTGCTTCTTAAGGAAGTTTGCCGTGCCGATCGTGGCTTCAATGTTGAAGCCAAGTTGATAAAATCTTTGAACAAGCGGCAAAGCCTCCTCCTTGTCCTCGTCGGCCAGTGTGACAAGTACGGTTCCGTATTCCTTTATTTTTACGCCCGAGGCCTGAAGAGCCTTGTACAGCGCACGGTTGAGTCGGTCGTCATAGCCGATTGCCTCTCCCGTAGACTTCATCTCGGGGGAAAGATAGGCATCCATTCCGATCAGCTTTTCGAAGGAAAAGGCGGGCGCCTTAACATACCACCGCTTTTTGTCCTCCGGTCTCATTTCGGTAATGCCCTGAGCGGCAAAGTCGCTGCCCAGCATTGCCTTGGTGGCAATCTGAACAAGGCCGAAGCCGGTGGATTTCGAAAGGAAGGGAACCGAGCGGGAGGCGCGGGGGTTGACCTCTATTACAAAGACATTGTCGTCCTTGTCGACGATGAACTGTATGTTGAAAAGCCCCACGATGCCTATGCCGAGTCCGAGGCGGGTGGTGTAATCGGCGATGGTGTCCCGAACCTTCTGTGAAATGCTGAAGGGAGGATAGACGCTTGTACTGTCGCCCGAGTGAACGCCTGTGCGCTCCACAAGCTCCATAATTCCCGGGATGAAAACCTGCTTTCCGTCGCATATTGCGTCGACCTCGACCTCCTTGCCCACAAGGTATTTGTCCACAAGCACCGGCTTGTCGACATCCACCTCAACGGCGTTTTTAAGGTAGTGTCGAAGCATTTTTTCGTTGGCCACAATTTCCATGGCCCGTCCGCCCAGCACAAAGGAGGGTCTGACAAGGACGGGATAGCCGATTTTCTCGGCCGCGGCCACGCCGCTTTCAATGTCGGTAACGGCCTCACCCTTGGGGTTGGGAATTCCGAGAGATTTAATGACCTCGTCAAAGGCGTCGCGGTTTTCGGCCCGCTCGATGGCATCGCAGTCGGTGCCGATTATCTTAACCCCGCGCTTTGTCAGCGGGTCGGCAAGGTTGACGGCGGTTTGACCGCCCAGGGTGGCGATAACCCCAACCGGATCTTCAAGATGAACGATGTTCATAACATCCTCCACCGTCAGCGGCTCGAAATAGAGCTTGTCGGCGGTGGTATAGTCGGTGGAAACGGTTTCGGGATTATTGTTTATGACAATGGCTTCAAATCCCGCTTCTCTGATTGCGCGTATCGCGTGAACGGTGGAATAGTCAAATTCAACGCCCTGACCGATTCGAATGGGACCCGAGCCAAGTACGATTATCTTCTTTTTGTCGGATACGATCGACTCGTTTTCCTCCTCATAGGTGGAATAGAAGTAGGGAACATAGCTGTCGAACTCGCTGGCGCAGGTGTCGATCATTTTATAAACGGGGAAAAGTCCCTCTTTAATGCGGCGGCCGTAAATGTCGTCCTCGGTGGTGTTCCAAAGCTCGGCAATGTAGGAATCGGAAAATCCCATTTTCTTGGCAGCCTTCATAAGCTCCGGAGAGTTTGGATTTTCCTCCATTTCCTTTTCAAAGTCAACGATTTTTTTGATTTTGTCGAGGAAGAACATATCTATCTGTGTGATATTGCATATTCTCGAGTGGTCAACTCCCATCCACATGAGCTGAGAAATGGCATAAATGCGGTCGTCGGTGCCCTCCTTGATATAATCGAGAAGCTGCTCGGTGGTCATGTGGGCACTGTCGAATTTCTCCATATGAATGTGGTTTTTGCTGTTTTCGAGGGAGCGAATGGCCTTTAAAAGGCTTTCCTCAAGCGTTCTTCCCACGCTCATGACCTCGCCCGTGGCCTTCATCTGGGTGGAAAGATGATTGGAGGCGGTGGTGAATTTGTCGAAGGGGAAGCGGGGCATTTTTGTTACCACATAGTCGAGGGTCGGCTCAAAGCAGGCGGGGGTGTTGGCAAGCTGAATTTCGTCGAGATTCATGCCTACGGCAATTTTTGCCGACACTCTTGCAATGGGGTATCCGCTTGCCTTGGAGGCAAGGGCGGAGGAACGGGAAACGCGGGGATTGACCTCTATGACATAATATTTAAAGGACTGGGGATCAAGAGCAAACTGAACATTGCACCCGCCCTTAACATCGAGAGCGCGTATGATTTTAAGAGCGCTGTCGCGGAGCATGTGATATTCCTTGTTGGTGAGGGTCTGGCTGGGTGCGACGACTATCGAATCGCCCGTGTGAATTCCCACCGGGTCGAGGTTTTCCATGTTGCAAACGGTAATGGCGGTGTCGTTGGCGTCTCTCATTACCTCATATTCGATTTCTTTATAGCCTTTAATGCTTTTTTCCACAAGCACCTGATGAACGGGGGAAAGGGCAAGGGCGTTTTTCATCATTTCCCGAAGCTCGGCTTCGTCGTTTGCAAAACCGCCGCCTGTTCCTCCGAGGGTGAAGGCGGGACGGAGAATGACGGGATAGCCGATTGTGTCAGCGGCGTCCACCGCTTCTTCGATGCTGTATGTAATCTGAGAGGGAACGACCGGCTCGCCGATTTTCAGACAAAGCTCCTTAAAAAGCTCCCGATCCTCGGCGCATTCGATGCTGTTTGCGTTTGTGCCAAGCAGCTCTATTTCACATTCCTCAAGCACGCCCTTTTTGGCAAGCTGCATGGCAAGGTTAAGCCCCGTCTGTCCGCCTATACCGGGGACAATGGCGTCGGGACGCTCGTGACGACAGATTCGGGCGATATATTCAAGGGTCAGCGGCTCCATATAAACCTTGTCGGCGATGGTGGTATCGGTCATGATGGTGGCGGGGTTGGAATTTGCGAGAATAACCTCGTAGCCTTCCTCTTTAAGGGCAAGGCAGGCCTGTGTTCCGGCGTAGTCGAACTCGGCAGCCTGTCCGATGACAATGGGGCCCGAGCCTATGACAAGTACCTTTTTAATATCTGTTCTCTTAGGCATTTTCCTTCGCCCCTTTCATGGTTTCAATGAATTTTTCGAAAAGATATGTGCTGTCCTGGGGGCCCGGTGCGCTTTCGGGGTGATACTGGACGCTGAAAACTTTGTCCCTTTTACATTCCACGCCTTCAACCGTTTTGTCGAGAAGATTTACATGGGTAAGAGTAAGGTCGGTGGCGTCTAAGGATCTGTCGTCGACGGCGTAGCTGTGATTTTGGGAGGTGATTTCGATTTTGCCGGTTTCGAGATTTTTAACCGGGTGGTTTCCGCCGCGGTGGCCGAATTTCAGCTTATAGGTTTTGGCACCGTAGGCAAGGGAGATCATCTGATGTCCGAGGCATATGCCGAAAATGGGGTGCCTGCCTCTCATTTTCTTTATCATTTCAATGACCGGCGTTACATCCTCGGGATCGCCGGGGCCGTTTGAAAGAAAAATTCCGTCGGGATTCATAAATTCAATTTCCTCGGCCGGGGTATCGAAGGGGACAATGGTAACATTACAGCCGAATTTATTAAGATTTCTGATAATGTTGAGCTTTATGCCGCAATCCACCGCCACAACATTGAACTTGGGATTAGATGTGCGGGAATACCACAGCTTTTTACAGCTGACCTTTTCCACCGCGTCGTGGGGAACAGGGGTGTTTTTGATAATTTCAAGTCCCTGCTCAAGGGTGGTCGAAAGTCCTGTTATAAGTCCTCTTCTCGAGCCGATGTCGCGGATGCTTCTTGCGAGCTTTCTTGTGTCGATTCCCGAAATGCCCGGAATGTCGTTTTCCTCGAGCAGCTCGCCAAGGGTCTTTGTATATCTGAAATTGGAGGGCATGTCGTTATAATCTCTGACAATAAGCCCGCCGATGGTTATGTTTTTGCTTTCAAAGTCGTCGTCGGTGATGCCGTAGTTGCCGATGAGCGGATAGGTCATGACCACCGCCTGATATGTATAGGACGGATCGGAAACGATCTCCTGGTATCCCACCATCGACGTGTTAAAGACGATTTCGCAAACCCTGTCGCCGCTGCTGCCGAAGCCGTAACCGAGGTATTCGCTTCCGTCCTCCAAAATAAGTTTTCTGTCAAAATCCTTCAAAAAAATCACACCCCTAAAAAAGCCGATTGAAACTGCTGTTTTTCAAAATATATAATAACACATATTTGCCCCAAAAGACAGTATGTTTTTAAAATATTATCGTAAAAAAAGAGCACGGAAATTTGAGCTTTTCCGTACTCTTTTAACATTATTTATTTGTCCTTTCAAGAGCCGCCTCGATAAATCCGTGGAAAAGGGGATGGGGACGGTTGGGACGGGACTTGAATTCGGGATGAAACTGAACGCCCACAAAGAAGGGACGATCGGTCAGCTCCACCGTTTCCACAAGACGGCCGTCGGGAGAAAGTCCCGAAAGGGTCAGTCCTGCCTTTTCGAGAACCTCGCGGTAATCGTTGTTAAATTCATAACGGTGACGGTGACGCTCGTCGATGCGGCTCGATTTATAGCAGCGCTCCATGGTTGTGCCGCTCTTTATTTCGCAGGGATAGCTGCCCAGGCGCAGCGTGCCGCCCTTGTCGATGTCGTTCGACTGGCCGGGCATAAAATCAATGACCTTGTTTTTGCAAAGCTCGTCGAATTCGCCCGAATTGGCGTCGGCAATACCGCAGACATTTCTGGCATATTCCATAACGGCAATCTGCATACCGAGGCATATTCCGAAATAGGGAAGTCCCGTTTCTCTTGCAAATTTAGCCGAGAGTATCATACCCTCGATTCCTCTGTTGCCGAATCCGCCGGGAACGATTATGCCGTCTAACTTTGAAAGCTCCTTTTTGTAGTTGTGCTCGTTAAGACCCTCGGAATCAATCCAGTGAATTCGGATGTGGGTATCGAGAGAATAGCCTGCGTGACGCATGGCCTCGGCAACCGAAAGATAGGCATCATGAAGCTGAACATATTTTCCTACAAGACCGATATGCACCTCTTTTCGGCGGTTTTTGATGCGGTCTACAAGGTGAGTCCATTCAGCCATATCGGGGGCGGGAGCGTCGATGCTGAGCTCGCGGCAGACCACCGACGAGAAGTCGGACTTTTCAAGCATAAGGGGCGCTTCGTAAAGAATGGGAAGGGTAAGATTTTCGATGACGCAATCGGGTTTAACATTACAGAAGAGAGAAATTTTCTTGAAGATAGAGTCCTCAAGAGGCTCGTCGCATCTAAGCACGATTATGTTGGGATTGATACCCATTCCCTGAAGCTCCTTGACCGAGTGCTGGGTGGGCTTTGATTTATGCTCGTCGGAGCCGCTTAGGAAGGGAACAAGGGTAACATGGATAAACAGGCTGTTTTCTCTGCCTACTTCAAGTGAAATCTGTCGAACGGCCTCAAGGAAGGGCTGGGATTCAATGTCGCCTATGGTGCCGCCGATCTCGGTAATAACAATATCGGCGTCGGTCTGTTTTCCGACGCGATAGACGAATTCCTTGATTTCGTTGGTGATATGGGGGATTACCTGAACGGTGGAGCCGAGATATTCTCCTCTGCGCTCCTTGTTAAGCACATTCCAGTATACCTTTCCGGTGGTAAGATTGGAAAAACGGTTAAGATCCTCGTCGATAAATCTCTCGTAATGTCCGAGGTCGAGGTCGGTTTCGGCTCCGTCCTCGGTGACATAGACTTCACCGTGCTGATAGGGGCTCATTGTGCCGGGATCGACATTTATGTAGGGGTCGAGCTTTTGCGCCGCCACCTTCAGTCCTCTCGCCTTTAAAAGTCGGCCGAGAGAAGCGGCGGTTATGCCCTTTCCCAGTCCCGAAACAACTCCGCCTGTCACAAATATGTATTTTGTCATAGGAATTCTCTCCTTTGTCTGTAAAAATGCCGTAATGCCTTGATTGACGCAAGCCTTGATAATACCGATATGTTTTAACCGGCCGGATTATCGGCTTGAAAGTTTTATTTTTTGTAGGTTCTTATTATGCTTTCGGCCATGGCTCTTCTTGTTATGCACCTGTCCATAGCCTGCTTTTCTATGTATCTGTGGGCGTCGCTTTCGCTCATTTTAAGTTCGGAAATAAGAAGCCATTTTGCCCTGTTAACAATGCGGATCTCCTCCATTTTGTCCTCCAGAGTGGCCGCCTTTTTTTCCATAAATTTAAGGCGCTCCCTTGTCCCGCAAAGAAGCACAAGCGTCTGTAAAATCATTTGCGCCGAGGTGGGCTTTGAAAGGGTCAAAACACCGTAGGGCATGACCTTGGCGTTAATATCGGGGTAATGCTCGGCCTTGACGAAAAGAAGCACCCCGGTGGAAGAGCTTTGGCAAATGTCGACGGCGAGGCGGGTGCCGAAATCGTCGGGCAGGGGGGTGTTGATGATGACGATGTCGTAGCTTCGGTTGAGAAGCTCTCTTTTGGCCGAGCCCATGTCGGTCACCGTTTTAACGGGATAATATATGTTTTCGGGAAGCAGATCGGAAATGCTGCGATTGAAATTGTCTGCCGCAGAAACAAGGAGCAGGCTGTAAACTTGCTCTTTGAGCTCCATTGTGCTTCCCCCTCTTGTTTAAAAGAATTTTAAGCTGCGGTTGCCGCTTTGTGCGTCGGGATACGGTCGGCCGCAGAGGCCGCTGCCGCTTTAATCGGTCGTCAAGCCGCAATCAGCCGCAATCAGCCGCAATAAGCC
>CAKSPR010000048.1 GCA_934486455.1 uncultured Eubacteriales bacterium | reverse complement strand
AAACAAAGGTCTTTCCGCCGAAGGTGTTTTCGGCGGTTTTTTCTTTGGATTTCATATTGACGCCGGCGTTTTTAAGCCTTGTGAGAAGCTCGGCAGTACCCTTTGATGAGAAAAACTCGGTAACGCAGTCGGCCATAATCCGACCGAATCCGTCTATTTTCAAAAGGTCGTCGCAGGTCGCATTTGCAACGGCGTCCATATCGGGAAAGCTGTTTTCCATAAGCTTTGCCGCCTTTTCGCCGATGTGCCGTATGCCCAGTCCGAAAATCAGCCGCCAAAGCTCGTTTGATTTTGATTTTTCAATGGCGTTTATAAGATTTTGCGCCGATTTTTCTCCCATGCGGTCGATGTCGGCTATCTGCACGGCCTTCAGGTCATAAATGTCGGAGGGGAGCCTTATAAGCCCATTTTCGACCAGCTGCATTATGACCGCTTCGCCCAGCCCCTCGATGTCCATTGCCCCGCGGGAAGAAAAGTGAATAAGATTTCTTACAAGCTGGGCGGGACATTCGGGATTTAAGCACCTGATTGCCGATTCGTCGGCTTCTCTGACGACCTCCTGTCCGCAGGAGGGGCATATTTTGGGCATTTCAAAGGGCTGTGCGCCGTCTTTATGGCTGACCGAGCTTACTATCTCGGGGATAATATCCCCCGCCTTTCTGACGATTATGCGGTCGCCTATGCGAATGTCCTTTTCCTTGATATAATCCTCGTTGTGAAGCACCGCTCTCGAAACGGTGGAGCCTGCAAGAAGCATGGGCTCGAAAACCGCCGTGGGGGTGAGCACTCCCGTGCGTCCGACGCTCACCTCAATGTCGGTAAGGGTGGTTTCCTTTTCCTCGGGAGGGTATTTATAAGCGATGGCCCATTTGGGGAATTTGGAGGTGCTTCCGAGCCTTTCGCGGTCGGCAAAGTTATCCACCTTAATGACCGCGCCGTCTATATCAAAGGAGAGCCGACCTCTCCTTTGGCCTATCTTTTCGATTTCCTCGATTGCCCTGTCGATGCTTTCGCATTTTACATAGGACGGAAGCACGCTAAGGCCGAGGCTTTTCATATAATCGAGGGACTTAATGTGGGAATCGAGCTCGGTTCCCCCGTTTTTTTGCTGAATGTTAAAAACAAAAATGTCAAGCTCTCGGCTTGCGGTTATTGCCGAGTTTTTTTGCCTGAGCGCTCCTGCGGCGGCGTTGCGGGGGTTTTTTGCAATCTTTTCGCCGTTAAGCTCCTGATGCTCCACAAGCTTTTCAAAGCTTGCATGGGGCATATACACCTCTCCCCTGACCTCCAAAAAGTCAATATTTTCTTTAAGGTGGGCGGGAATGGATTTTATGGTTTTAAGGTTGGCGGTAACATCCTCGCCGACGGCTCCGTCGCCTCTTGTCGACCCTCTGACAAAGGTGCCGCCCGCATATTCGAGAGACACCGAAAGACCGTCGATTTTCGGCTCGACGCTGTAAACGGGGTTTTTCACCGTTTCTCTTATCCTTTTGTCGAAGCTCTTTAGCTCGTCAAAGGAAAAGGCATCCTGGAGACTCTCCATTTTTACCCTGTGTTCGACGGGAGAAAAAAGCTTTGAGGCGCGTCCGCCTACCTGCACGGTGGGCGATTTTTCGTTCTCAAACTCGGGGAACTCGCTTTCAAGAGTTTCAAGCTCCCTGAGCATCATGTCATATTCATAATCCTCAATCTCGGGACTGTCGTCGTCATAATATTTTTTGCTGTGATATAAAAGCGAGGCGCGAAGCTGCTCAATTCGTTTTTTTGCGAAAGCCTTATCCATACTTTCTCCTTATAAGATTTATATTATGAAATACACCTGTAATTATACGACAAAAGGCACCGAAAGCAAAGCAAAACCGCCGCAAAAGGTGCCCAGTTATGGTGCTGGTGGCCGGGGTCGAACCGGCACGAGGTTACCCTCATGGGATTTTAAGTCCCAGGCGTCTGCCTATTCCGCCACACCAGCATATATTCGGGAAAGTTGACCATAAGATTATACTTTCCCGAAGTTAAAATGTCAAGCTGTTTTTAAGACACATCGGCAATTACTTCATATTTTCCGCTGATCCAGCACCCGCTGCTCGAAACCGAAATGCTCGGCGTAACGGTCGAGGAACCGGTTTGGATAAGCTCTGAAGCATTGATGGAGATGTTAATGCTGTTTACCGAAAGATTTCTGACCTCGGAGGGCGGGCCGATGACCGTAACTCCCTTCAGGGCGGTTTTGACCGAAATGGTCTTTCCCTCCGGCACCGAAATAACCGAAATATTGTCGGCCGGAATGTCGAAGGACTTTGAGGAAAAGCCGGCGCGATGGACATTTACTTCAAAGTAGACATTTGAAACCTTGGTGTAGTCGTAATATGTGACGCCGCTGATCTTGGGCAGGGTAAGCTTGAAGTTAAAGGAGGTGGCGTCGTCATAATTGATTGTAGAAAAATCGAGAGGATCGTCGAGTGTTATGCTTTCAATCTGAGAAATAACGTCGGGCGAGCCCTTAATTCCGATTTGCGAAACCTGCCGTTCGGTGGAGGTGTCGCTTCCCGTGACCTCGTAGATAACAAGATCGGGCAAGGACGAAGGCCCGTTTTTGACCGCCACGGTGAGCGGAACGGTTTTTCTCATTCGGACATTCGCCGAAACCGAAACGGTGTTGGCCTTGGGCTTTGTATATTTAAGGACATTGTCGTTTGTGTTGGGACTGTAAAGCACGCCGCCGTCCTTGTCGTACATATATATTCCCGCGTCGTAAACCTCGGTTTCGGTGAGCTGTTTATTTACATTGGCAACCGCCTTTACCGAGGCAATTTTTTTGATCTCGGTCTCGGGACCGGTAAGGTCGATGGTCTTGTTGCTTTCGTCGGTAAATTCAGGCTCAAGAAGCATGGCCGTGTTCTCGGTCTGGAGATTTTCAACGCTGGCGCCGACGCAGTCTATGGTTAAATCGAATGTCGTCTCGCTCTTGGCGTCGAGATAAACCGATATGCTTGACGGCTCGACCGAAACAATTTCATAATCGCTGCTTGCCGAGTTCTTTTTTGCCGAAAGGGAGAGGTTATATTCCCCCGCCTTCGTGACCTGATCGGTGTTTGCCGAAACGGTTATGGACTCGGAGGAAAGCCGCTCGACTATATATTTTTTCCCCCGTACCGACACCTTAACGGTGGTATCTTCGTTTCCGAAAACCGACATGGGAACGGCACCGTCCACCGATGTCAGCGAGACCTCGACAGGCAGGTCGGAAATGACCCGATCGACCTGGGGGCTGTATGTGATGGAAATGAAGAGCCACACTCCGAGAGCTATTACAAACGAAATGGCAAGCAGGAATTTGTTGTTGCTTAAAAGCTTGTTGAATTTATTCATTTAAACCACCCCATACGCCTGAAAGGATTTTTGCTGTTTTTGTTCTTGTCGTCCGATTCAACGCCCGAAATGGAGTTTTCAAGCTCGGTTTTGAGGGTGATTGCGTCAAAGCCCCGTTTAAGGTTGCCTTTGCTTGCAACCGAAACGGTGCCGGTCTCCTCCGAAACGACCACAACGGTGGCGTCGGAATTTTCCGACATGCCGATTGCCGCGCGGTGTCTTGTCCCGAGGGAGAGAGAAATGTTGGTGTTTTTGGTAAGGGGTAATATGCAGGCGGCCGAATGAATTCTGCCGTCTCTGATGACCACTGCTCCGTCGTGGAGAGGAGCTTTGGGATAAAAGATGTTTTCAAGCATCTCGCGGGACACGACGGCGTCCACCGTGCTTCCGCTGTCCACAACATCGTTTAAAATGGTCTTGTTTTCAAATACGATGAGAGCGCCCACCTTGGCGTTGGACATGGATGAGCAGGCCTTACATACCTCCTCTATGCTGCGGCGGATGCTTTGCTGCGCCTCCTCGTCCGAAAGGGTTCGCCCGAGAGAACCCAGCTTATTTCTTCCGAGCTGCTCGAGAACATGGCGAAGCTCGGGCTGGAAAAGCACGATAAGGGCGAGAATTCCCACGCTCCAAACCGTTTGAAGAATGACCTTCATCATGGTCATGTCCAGCACGTTGACAAGGACATCTACAAGGACAAGAAAAATTATGCCCTTTAAAAGCTGGCCGGCATGGGTCTCTCTGACAAGCTGAACGGCTTTATATATCAGAAAAGTGAGTATAACAATATCAAGAACATCCCCGACGGATATTCCCTTAAAAACGCCTATGATATTGTTGAACACCTCTGAAATTCCGTTTAGTAATTGAGTCATTTTTATCTCCGTATTTTTTTATCTTTAACCGTAACGCACACGCCCGACACTGGCCAAAGCGGTTTGTTAACGCCGCTTTTCGGCCTGCCGTCGCTTGCCGAAATTCCCCTTTTAAAACCTTCTCCCGCCGCGGGAATTTAAAGGCGGCATGAAAAAATATTATCCGCCGAAAAAGGGGCTTTGGCGGGCGTGCTGCGGTTATTTTGATGATAAGCTTGCTGCTCTTTTTGTTCATTTTAACACCGAAAGTCGGTTTTATCAATAGCAATTAAATGTTTTTTTGTATATTTTCAATATTTTTTATAAGAAATTTAACCTCTTCGGGCGTGTTAAAAACCGAAAAGCCGACCCTCACCGTCCCTGTTTTAAGGGTTCCGAGGGCTTCGTGGGCAAAGGGGGCGCAGTGAAGCCCCGCCCTGACGGCTATTCCCCTTGCCGAAAGCTCGGCCGAAACACGTTCCGAGGGGATGTCCCCCACATTAAAGCTTATGACCGGCGCGGTGTCGGCGGTGCTTGGATTTTCTCCGTAAAGCGTGATGCTTTTGTTGCCCGAAAGGCCGTTATAAAGAAGGGTGGAAAGCCGTTTTTCGTGTCGCCCGATTCTTATAAGCCCTGTTTTTTTAACAAAATCTATTCCGGCCGAAAGCCCCGCAATACCCGGAACATTTACCGTTCCGCTTTCAAGCCGTTCGGGCAGGTCGTCGGGCTGAAAAAGTGTGTGGGAAAGGTTGCCGGTGCCGCCTTCGGTCAGAGTTTCGGGCAAATCGCCCCTGCAAAGCAGCAGCCCCGTTCCCATGGGTCCGTAAAGGCCCTTGTGCCCCGCAAGACAAAGAAAATCAATATTGTCCCTTTTCATGTCCAGAGAGATCATACCCGCGGATTGGGCGCCGTCCACCGCAAAGGGAATGCCTCTTTTGCGGCACATCTCGCCGATCTCCCTTATGGGGAGGATCGTTCCGCATACATTTGACGCATGGGTGCAGATTATCAGCCTCGTTTTATCGGTTATAAGGCTTCGGAAGGAGTCGACCGTTTTTTGCCTGTCGCCGAAATATACCTTTGCTATCCTTGTTTTTACCCCTCGTTTTTTAAGCGAAAAAAGTGGGCGGGCAACCGAGTTATGCTCAAAGCAGGAGGTTATGACCTCGCAGTTTTCAAGGGCAAGCCCCTTAATGACGGTATTAAGCGCCTCGGTGCAGTTTTTTGTGAAAACCACCCTTTCGGGGCTTTCAAGACCGAAAAAATCCGCCGCTTTTGCCCTGCATTTATAAACCGCGTCGGCCGCTTTGACCGAAAGGGCGTGTCCGCTTCTTCCCGGGTTTGCACAAAGCTCTTTTAAGGCATAATCGGTCGCACGCAAAACGGCTTTCGGCTTGGGCGATGTTGTGGCGGCGTTGTCGAGATATATCATTTTATCGCCCGCCTATGCCGAGAATTTTTATTCCGGCCGATCGCAGTATTTCCTCGGCGCCCTCGGCGTTCGAGCTGACATAGATGCTGTATCCGCACCCTGCCGTGTCAAGACTTCGCGGTGTGCGCTCGATGTAGGCGCGATAGCCCTTAGAGCGCAAAAGCTCTCTCCCCTTTATGGCATAGGTGATCGAGCTGACCATAATAAGCTGCTTTTTCATATTTTTCACCTCGTATCACTATCATATTATGATACAAGCTGAAAAAGGTAACCGTGAGCCGACGGCTGTCGGGGGCGATTTCGGAGGGAAATAATCCGCATATACCGCAAAAAAAGCTTTTGTCCTCGGGTGTACGGTCAAATGACAGGCGCACCGCTCTCTTTATTTTTTAACAATAAGGCAAACTGCGTGGGCGGAAATTCCCTCTCCCCTCCCCGTAAAGCCGAGATGCTCCTCGGTTGTGGCCTTAATGTTGACATTTTGCTCGTCTGTATTTAAATCCTCGGCGATGTTTTTTCTCATTTTTTCGATATAAGCCGACAGCTTAGGCGCCTGGGCGATGACGGTGGCGTCGACATTGCCTATGATATATCCCGCCTCGGTCATTCGTTTTGCGGTGTCTTTAAGCAAAATGCGGCTGTTGATGTTTAAAAATTTATCGTCGCTGTCGGGGTAAAGCTTTCCGATGTCTCCGAGTGAAAGCGCCCCGATTATTGCGTCGCATACGGCGTGAAGCAGCACATCGGCGTCGGAATGACCATCGAGTCCCCTTTCAAAGGGAATTTCCACTCCGCCGAGAACAAGCCTTCTGCCCGTTTTAAGTCGGTGTACATCGTATCCGTGACCTATCCTTATCACCTTACCGCTCCCCCTCTGTCATTCTCCGCTTCAGAATTGCCTCGGCAATTTCCAAATCCTCAAGAGTGGTTATCTTGATATTTTCGTAAGACCCTTCGGAAAGATAAACAAAATACCCCGCCCATTCCATAATCGAGCAGTCGTCGGTAAATTCAGGTACATTTGAAAAGAGCGGCCGTTCGCCCTGCGGCAAATCGGTATTGGCTTGAGCACGGCCGTTTTCCATGGCTTTTTTTGCTCGTTTATAAGCCTCCTCGTATATGTCACGCGCAAAAATCTGCGGAGTCTGAACGGCAAAAAGACTTTTACGACGGGGCGTTCTTAAAACCTTTCCGCTTTCGTCGACCTCTTTTACCGTGTCCTTGACATTCACTCCCGGAGCCGCCGCACCGTACATTTTTGCAAGATTTAAAGCGCTTGTAATAATCCCGTCGGTTACAAGGGGTCTTGCGCCGTCGTGAACGGCTATGTACTCGTCCGACAAGCCGCTTAAAGGACAGGCCTCAAGCCCCTTTAAAACCGAGTCAAAGCGGGTGTTTCCCCCTTCGACGATTGCCGACACCTTTGAAATTTCATATTTTTCAACAATGCTCTGTATATCGCAAAGCTCGTCGTTTCTTCCGACGACAACAATGCTTTTAACATAGGGGTTTTTGTCCAATACCGTAAGCGTTCTTGCGAGAACGGGAATTCCGAGCAGCGGAATAAACTGCTTACTGCCGCCCATTCTCCGAGCCGCCCCCGCCGCTGCAACAATGACGGTCAGGCAAGGCTTGGTGCTTTCAACGATTTTATATTCAAGACAAAAGTCGGTTATTGCTTCCATCGGTTAACTTTACTTCCCTTCTTCAATGTGCGCTGTGGTTATCATTTCAAAGCCGCTTTCGTAAATTTCGGCGCAAAGCCTGCTGTCACCGAAGGTGAAAAAGCACTTGCATCCGAATCTTCTGAATCTTTGCAGGGTTTCCGCGGCGGGATGGCCGTAGGAATTATATCCGAAGGATATGACCGCTGCCTCGGGAGATGCTTCGCCCAGCAGCCGCTGACCTGTGGAATATTTGCTGCCGTGGTGACCCGCCGCCAAAATGTCGCAGGAAAGGTCGATGCCACTGTTAAGCAGAAGATCCTCCTCGGTAAAGCCGCTGTCTCCCATAAAAAGAGTTTTTGTGCTTCCGAAAACCGCGCGAAAGACGGTGCTGGCATTATCGTCGGAATCCAAAAGACCTTCGGGAGGAACATACGCCGTTATGCTGCCCTTTCCAAGCTTAAATTCCATGCCGTTTTGCGGGCAGATAACATTAACTCCGTATTTACCGCATTGCTCGACCGCCCTTTTATAAAAGCCGACGGCCTCCTCTCCCACCGGCTTGTCGTAAAGAACGACATTTTCGACTTTAATGCCCGAAAGCAGACCGAAAAGCCCGCCGATGTGGTCGCTGTGGCAGTGGGTTATGAAAACATATTTGACCGAGGCCGCGCCGTAATTTTTAAGGCGGTTAAAGGGAAAAACGCCGCCGTCGGCTTCAAGTCCCGTGTCCACGAGGGCATATTCGTTTGCGCTTGAAATGAGCGAGCAGGAGCCCTGCCCCACGTTTAAAAAGTCGATTGCGGCAACAGTGTTTTCCCGATTGCCTTTAAGTCCGAGGGCTTTTGAAAAGTTGAAAAACAAGCGGCCGCCGTCTAAAGAAAAGCATATCAAAAGAGCGACGGCACAAATACAAACAACAATGCGCTTTACCTTGTCCGACCCTTTGATTTCCCTCTTTTTTTCGTAGATTTTTCCGAAATCCATTGGTGGCTGACCCTTCTTTTATCGCCGTTTTCGGCATTGCCGGCGGATTTTCCGCCTCTGCCCCTTTTTCCGTATTTACCGCTTTTTCCGTCGGCTGTTCCGCCTGCGCATTTTGCGTCGACCCAACCGTATCCGCCTTGCGTATATTTTCCCTTTTCCTTTCGGTTGGCGGTGCCTTTTCCGCCGCTTCGCTCGGGCGGCACAAGACATTTATCCGTAAATCCGATTAGGTCGGCTCTCCCCGCCTGAATAAGCGCCTTTCGAACAATGTCGTGGTTTTCGGGCTTAAAATACTGCAAAAGCGCACGCTGCATTTTCTTTTGCTCGTAGGTTTTGGGGACAAATACCGGCTCCATTGTGTAAGGGTCAAGCCCGGTATAAAACATGGCCGTGGAAATGGTGCCGGGGGTGGGATAAAAATCCTGCACCTGCTGAGGATGAATATGCTCCTTCTTAAGAAAAAGAGCAAGCTCGATTGCGTCCTTCAGGGTGCTTCCGGGGTGGGATGACATAAGGTAGGGCACAAGGAACTGCTTCATACCCTCCTCGTTATTAAGGCGGTCATATTTTTTCTTAAATCTGATGTAGCTTTCGATGTGGGGCTTGCCCATTTTATCGAGCACCGCCGCCGAGCAATGCTCGGGAGCCACCTTAAGCTGACCGCTTATATGATATTTAACAAGCTCGCGGAAAAACTGCTCGTCCTTATCCTCCATAAGAAAGTCGAAGCGTATTCCCGAGCGTATAAAGACCTTTTTAATGCCCTTTATCTCTCTCATTTCTCTGAGAATATCAAGGTATTCCCCGTGGTTCGCCACAAGGTTTTTGCAGGGTGCGGGAGCAAGACACTTTCTGCCCTTGCAAAGTCCCTGTTTAAGCTGCAGATCGCAAGAGGGGCGGCGAAAATTGGCTGTCGGCCCGCCGACGTCGTGTATGTATCCCTTAAAACGGGGATTATCCAAAAAGCTTTTGGCTTCGTTTATGACCGATTGCTTGCTTCGGCAGGTTATAAAACGCCCTTGGTGAAAGGCAAGAGAACAGAAATTGCAGGCGCCGAAGCAGCCGCGATTGTGGGTTATTGAAAACTCTACCTCTTTGATGGCCGGTACCCCTCCCTCGCTTTCGTAAACGGGGTGATAGTAGCGCATATAGGGCAGCCCGTATACCCGATCAAGCTCGCTTTGGGTAAGTGGCGGCATGGGAGGATTTTGCACAAGAAAGCTTTTGCCGTGCTTTTGCACAAGGGTTTTTCCTCTTATGTGGTCGGCTTCGTCAAGCTCGGTTCTTGCCGCCTTGGCATATTCCCGCTTGTCTGCTTTGACCGCCTCGAAGGAGGGCAGCGTTTTGCCGTTGACGGGAGCTTCGGAAACATAGCAAATTCCTTTAATATCGGTCATTTCCTTTACCGAAAGGCCGTTTTTAAAGCGGTTTACGATCTCGATTATCTGATTTTCGCCCATTCCGTAGATGAGAATATCGGCGCCGCTTTCCAAAAGGACAGAGGGCTTTACCTCACCGTCCCAATAGTCGTAATTGGCAAATCGGCGAAGGGAGGCTTCAAGCCCGCCCACAATTATAGGCACATCGGGATATATCTCCCTGACCCTTTTGCAATAGACCGTCAGTGCGCGGTCGGGACGCTTTCCTGCCTTGTTTCCCGGGGAATAGGCGTCGTCGCTCCGTTTTTTCTTTGCGGCGGTATAGTGGGCAACCATAGAATCTATGTTGCCGGAATTGATCATAAAAGCATATTTCGGACGACCGAAACGCATAAAATCGGCATCGGTTTTCCAATTCGGCTGGGCGATGATACCCACGCGAAAGCCCTCGGCCTCGATGACCCTTGAAATTATGGCCGTGCCGAAGCTGGGGTGGTCGACATAGGCGTCGCCGGTTATGACTACAAAATCAAGCTCATCCCATCCCCGCTTTTGCATATCCGTTTTGCTTATAGGTAAAAAATCCTTTGCCATAACAACCTCGATCTGTTATTCCCCTGTTCAAACACAAGGAGCGGTGGGCCGACGGGCTTAGGCCTGCGGTTAAGCTGCCGCCCGCTTGTCCCCGCCGATTTATCCGTTTGATTAAAGATGTGACATTCCGACAAAACACCTGCCCGATTTTTTGCCGTCGAGCCGTTATTCCTGCCCGTCGGAGTCGTCGTATGCTTCGTCGTATAAATCGTCGTAATATCCGTCTTGCCCGTCCCCGCCGTCGCGGTCGAAGTCTTCACCGTCATCGGGAGAATCGTCCGCAGGGCCGTTTGACAGGGTGCCGTTCATCTTCATTTCCTGCCAATGCTGTTTTGTAACAAGCACCTTGCGGGGCTTGGAGCCTTCAAAGGGACCGATAATACCTCTCTGCTCCATCATGTCCATAATTCTGGCTGCCCGGGCGTATCCAAGCTTTAGCTTGCGCTGCAAAAGGGATGTGGAAGCCATTCCCGCTTCGACCACCACTTCAATGGCCTGGGGAAGCATCTCGTCTCCCTCGTCGTCTCCGTCGCTATCGTCAAAGGCGGCGGACATTTTGCCCTTTCCGCTTTGAGCCGCCTGTTTTTCTATTTCCTCGGAGATTTCGTCGCTGTATTTTGCCGAATTGTCGTCTGCCGTGATGTAATTCACAACATCCTTTATCTCTTTATCCGATACCCAGCACCCCTGAACTCTAAGGGGCTTTGAAAGACCCACGGGATAGAAAAGCATGTCGCCCTTTCCGAGCAGCTTTTCCGCGCCGACGGTGTCGATAATGGTGCCCGAATCGAAACGGTTGGCAACCTTGAGAGCAATGCGGCTGGGTATATTGGCCTTGATAAGGCCGGTAAGCACATCCACCGAGGGACGCTGGGTGGCGATGACAAGATTCATTCCCGCTGCTCTGGCCTTTTGCGCCAATCGGCAGATAGAATCCTCCACCTCTCCGGGGGCAACCATCATAAGGTCGTTAAGCTCGTCCACGACAATGAGGATCTGCGGCATGGTGTCCATTTTTGGATTGAGTCTCGCAAGGTCGTTATAGGATTTAATATCCCTGACCTTGTGCTCGCCGAAAAGCTTATATCTTTTTTCCATTTCGGTGACCGCCCACCCGAGGGCGCCCGCAGCCTTTTTAGGTTCGGTAACAACCGGCACGAGAAGGTGGGGCAATCCGTCGTAAACCTCAAGCTCCACGACCTTGGGATCAATCATAAGCATCTTTACGTCCTCGGGAGAGGATTTGAAAAGAACGCTTAGAATAAAGCTGTTTATACAAACCGATTTACCCGAGCCGGTGGTGCCTGCAATGAGCAAATGGGGCATTTTCGCAAGGTCGGCGGTTATGACATTTCCTGCGATGTCCTTTCCCACCGCAACGGTCAGCTTGCTTTTTGCATCCTCGAATTTTTTGGAGCCGACAATTTCTCTCAGTCGCACCGAGGAGGTGGCTTTGTTGGGCACCTCTATTCCAACGGCCGCTTTTCCCGGAATGGGGGCCTCTATTCTCACGCCGACGGTGGCGAGGTTAAGGGCGATGTCGTCCGAAAGGTTGGTTATTCTGCTTATTTTAACGCCTGCGGCCGGCTGAAGCTCATATCTCGTAACCGACGGACCGCGGCTGATGTTTATAATGCGCGTCTCAACGCCGAAGCTTTTGAGGGTATCCACAAGCAGCTCGGCATTTTGTCTTAGCTCGTCGCCGATGTTGGGATCGGCGTCGGAATTGCCCTCCTCAAGAAGGGAAAGCGGCGGATAACGGTATTCTTTGACCGTTTCCGGCTCGATGGTTATGCCAAGCTCGGAGTCGGCGCCCCCCTTTTGCTCCCTTTTGCGGGTGTCGGCTGTGCCCTTGCCCGCCGTCGCGGCAGCATCGGCCTCCTCCCCGCCCTTTGCCGTGCCTGCGGTTCGAGCGGTCTGTCTGTCGGCCGAGGCTGCAGGACCCGTTTTGGAAGCGGGCTTTTTCGGCGCTTTTGCCGATGACGGGCGGCCGTCGTCCATAACATCCTTTATAATGTCGTCGAGATTGCGGTCGTTTTCGCCGTCAGAGCCGCGGTCGAAGCCGTTTGTATGAACAACATTTCCGTTTAAGCCGTCGTCCCCGCCGTCATGCTGATTTTCGTGAAATCCGGTAAGTGAAATATCATAATCCTCGGGGCGGTTTTTCCTTCCGCGGCCGTTTGAAAGCACGGGATCGGCGCCTTCCGAAAGTCTTTCCCTTTGCTCTTCTTCGGCTCTTTTTTCGTCGATATAATTTCGTGCGCCGCTTTTGATCTTCTGCGCCGAATTCGAAAAGGCTCCCGCAATTCTTTTAAGCGATATTCCCGCCACAAAAAGAAAGAGCGACACGAGCAGAAGTATAAGAATAATGGCTGCGCCGGTTTTGCTGAAAATTTTGACAAGGGGGTAGCTTAACACCCCGCCGAGCAGTCCGCCGCCCTTTGCTCCCTTTTCATAGCAGGACAAAAGGAACTCGGTAAACGAGGCGTCGGCGGAAAAGGAAAAAACATTGTATGTCACCGAAAAGAGAAATATAAAAATTCCCTCGCATACCGTGCGGACATTGGTTGCCGAATCGTATTTGTCGACGGCCGCACGAAGGCTGATGTATCCCGAGAGAATAAAGGCCGGAAAGGCCGAAAACCCCAGCACTCCCAGCAGGAAATTATGTATGACCGCCCAAAAGCTTTCAAGCTTTAACAC
>CAKSPR010000047.1 GCA_934486455.1 uncultured Eubacteriales bacterium | reverse complement strand
GAATTGCCAAGGGCAGCGGAATGATACATCCCAACATGGCAACAATGCTCGTTTTCATTACCACCGATGCTTCTATAAGCTCGGAAATGCTCAAAACGGCTCTTTCGGGAGATATTGCCGACACCTTTAACATGATAAGCATAGACGGAGACACCTCTACCAACGATATGGTGACAGTCCTTGCAAGCGGTATGGCCGAAAACACCGAAATAACCGAGCAAAACGATGATTTTAAGATCTTTATGAAGGCTCTTAACACCGTTACCGTGGCTCTTTGCAGAATGATTGCGGGGGACGGCGAGGGCGCAACAAAGCTGCTTGAATGTGAAGTGGGCGGCGCAAAGGATAAGCAAACGGCAAAAACCGTTGCCAAAAGCGTTATATGCTCCTCCCTTTTAAAGGCGGCAATGTTCGGCGCCGACGCCAACTGGGGACGGGTGCTTTGCGCTATCGGTTACAGCGGAGCAGATGTTGATGTTGACAAAATCGATGTTGCTTTTAAATCAAAAGCAGGGCGTATAGATGTTTGCAAAAACGGCTCGGGAGTTGATTTTTCCGAGGATGTCGCAAAAAAAATACTTTCCGAAAAGGAAATTGAAATTCTCGTTTGTCTTAACAGCGGGGAACAGAAATCCACCGCATGGGGTTGCGATCTGACCTACGATTATGTTAAAATAAACGGAGATTACAGAACCTGAAAAAAGACCAGCGGAATTAAAACGCCTTACAGGCCGAAGGACCCTACCGCGGCCCTGCGCACAACCGACCGTATAATTTTTGAGAGGTTAAAGGATATGGAATTTTCAGATTTTTCAAACGCCCAGAGGGCCGAGGTGCTTACCCAGGCGCTTCCATACATAAAGCGTTATAACGGCAAGATAGTCGTGGTCAAATACGGCGGAAACGCCATGATAAACGAGCAGTTAAAGCAGCAGGTCATGGAGGACATTGTTCTGCTGTGGCTTATCGGGGTCAAGATCGTGCTGGTGCACGGAGGCGGTCCCGAGATAAGCGACCTTATGAAAAAGCTCGGCAAAAAGCCGGAGTTTGTCGACGGACTGAGGGTGACCGACAAGGAAACCGCCGATATTGTCCAAATGGTGCTGGCCGGAAAGGTCAATAAGACCCTTGTCAATCTCATCGAGATGAAGGGTGGAAGAGCCATGGGCATTTCGGGAATGGACGGAAGGCTTATCGAGGCCGAAAAGAAGGACAGCCGCCTGGGCTTTGTGGGAAAGATAACGGGTGTAAACATAACCCCCATAACCGACCTTCTTGAAAAGGGATATATCCCCGTTGTTTCAACCGTGGGCTGCGACAGGCAGGGCAACAATTACAACATTAACGGAGATACCGCCGCCGCCTATATTGCGGGGGCTTTAAAGGCCGAAAGGCTTATTATGATGACCGATATTGCGGGAATTTTGCGGGATAAGGACGATCCGTCAACCCTTATTCCCGATGTGACCGAAAGCGAGGCGCAGGCTCTTAAAAACGAGGGCGTTGTTTCGGGAGGAATGGTGCCCAAGGTCGATTGCTGCATCGAGGCGCTGGATAAGGGCGTGGAAAATGTGGTCATTATGGACGGGCGGGTGCCCCATTCCATTCTTATGGAAATTCTCACCGACGAGGGCGCCGGTACCATGGTTATGAAAACCCGAAAGGGAGCAAGTCGGAGCTGAGCCGAAACGCCTTTAAGCGGCGTGTGCGTCGAGCCGCCGCAAAGCAGATGTACCGTTTCGCGGTGTATCTGTCTTTATAAATTTGCAACACGGCCGATAGGTGCAGCCAAGCGAAAAAATAACGGGAGATAAGAAAAATGACAGAGCTTGAAAAAAAGGATAAAAACTACATAATCGGAACATATAACCGCTTCCCCGTGGACATTTTAAACGGAAAGGGCTCGGTGGTTTTCGACCGGGAGGGCAAAAGATACATCGATATGGGCTCGGGAATAGGCGTGACCGCCTTCGGAATATCTGACGACGAATGGAAGGATGCCGTTAACGAACAGCTTTCGATGGTACAGCACATGTCCAACCTTTATTATACCGAGCCGTGTGTTGAGCTTGCAGGGCTGCTTTGCGAAAAAAGCGGAATGTCAAAGGTCTTCTTTTCAAACTCGGGTGCCGAAAGCAACGAATGTGCCATAAAAGCGGCGAGAAAATATGCAAGCGACAAAAAAGGCATTAAAGACCCGATAATTATAACCCTTAAAAACAGCTTCCACGGAAGAACAATAACCACCCTTGCCGCCACCGGTCAGGAGCATTATCACGAGCTTTTCGGACCCCTTACACCCGGCTTTGAGTATGTGACGGCGGGAGACGAGGCCGAGCTTGAAAAGGCTCTCGAAAACCAAAATGTCGCCGCCGTGATGATCGAATGTATCCAGGGCGAAGGGGGCGTTGTGGTACTTGACGGGCAGTATGTAAAGGCGGTCAGAAGGCTTACCGAGCAAAAGGATGTGCTTCTCATTGTTGACGAGGTGCAAACCGGCAACGGCCGAACGGGGGAATATTTTGCCTATATGAACTTCGGAATTTCTCCCGACATCGTTACCACCGCAAAAGGTCTGGGCGGAGGCCTTCCCATCGGCGCAACGCTTTTTGCCGAAAAGCTCGAAAGTGTGTTTTCCTTCGGAGATCACGGCTCGACATACGGCGGAAATCCCGTTTGCTGTGCCGGAGCGGTCAACATTGTGTCGAGAATAGACGATGAGCTTCTTCGCTCGGTCAAGGAAAAAAGCAAAATTATTTTCGACACCCTTTCGGGTGCCAAGGGTATCAAATCGGTTTGCGGAATGGGACTTATGATTGGCATTAAGACAGAAAAGCCCGCCGCCGATGTGGTCAGAGAATGTATGGAAAGGGGAGTGCTTTGCCTTACCGCCAAGGACAAGGTGCGACTGCTTCCCGCCCTTAACATTCCCGTTCCAACCCTTAAAGAGGCTCTCGAAATAATCAAAAACGCCTGTTTTTGCTGAAAAAGCAAAGGGATAAAGGCTTTTTGAATGTTTAAAATACATTTAACCGATAACAAAAAAATTCAATTCATTAACCGCTCTTTACGGATGCGAAAATGCATCTTTAAGGGGCGGTTTTTGTGTGCCGTGATTTTTGATATGCAGAATTATTCGACCTTGAAAAGCATAAAATATCCGGGAGGTGATAAGATGAAGATAATAAAAACCGGAATAAAGCCGTATCTGTTTTTTTGCGCCGCGGCTCTCTCGGCGGGAGGTCTTTCGGCACTTTTTACATCAAAAAACATGTCGCTTTTCGACGGCATAAAAAAGCCCCTGCTTTCTCCGCCCGCTGCGGTTTTTCCCATAGTGTGGACGGTTCTTTATATTCTTATGGGCATATCGGCCGCCCGTGTTTATCAGAGAAGGAGTCTTAACCCTGCCGCGGCAAAAAGGGGACTTGAGACCTTTGCGGTAAGTCTTATATTCAACTTTTTCTGGAGCATATTTTTCTTTAACGCAAGGGCGTATCTTTTTTCGTTTTTGTGGCTTGCGGTACTGTGGGCTCTTGTGCTTTTGACAATTGTCTTTTATAAAAAAATCGACCGACCCTCGGGAAACTTACAGCTTCCGTATCTTATATGGCTGACATTTGCGGGTTATCTCAATCTTTTTATTTATCTTTTGAACAGATAGATTTAAGCCTCGAATGTAAAAACATTTTTCTCGGTCACAAAAATAAAAAAACTCTAAAAAACCATTGTATAAAACCCTTTAATGCGTTATAATGAATGTGTCTGAAAAAAATTCTCGCCCGATTGCCTTTGCGTTGAGTTTTTTGCCGACAGGGGAAGATGCGGTTTTAAGAAAAACAGCGAAAAACACATCGGGCGACGACACATAAATTATGTATTGGGGAGCAAACCAATGTTTACAAGAGAAATCGGAATAGATCTCGGAACAGCCAATACCCTTGTTTGCATTAAAGGTAAGGGTATTGTTATGCGCGAACCGTCGGTTGTGGCGGTGGACGTGAGAAACGACGCCGTGCGGGCGGTTGGCAGAGAGGCCAAGGAAATGATAGGCCGTACCCCCGGCAGCATTGCGGCAGTGCGCCCTCTTAAGGACGGCGTTATTGCCGACTTTGACGTAACCGCTGCTATGCTTAAAAGATTCATACGCGATGCCGTTAAGGGAACGGTTATCTCTCGCGCCAAGGTGGTCGTATGTATTCCCTCGGGCGTTACCGAGGTTGAGGTACGCGCCGTTCACGATGCTGCTGTGCAGGCAGGAGCAAAGGATGTTGACCTTATCGAAGAGCCTATGGCCGCAGCTCTCGGAGCGGGGCTTCCGGTGTACGAGCCGGTGGGCAGCATGGTGGTCGACATCGGCGGAGGAACTTCCGAGGTGGCGGTCATATCCCTCGGAGACATCGTTACATCTCAGTCGGTCAGAACGGCCGGAGACAATATGGACGACGCCATAATAACCTATATCAGAAAAAAACATAATGTTTTAATAGGCGAGAGGACCGCCGAACAAATCAAAATAAACATCGGCTCGGCCACGATTTTCGACGGCGAACAGCCCATGGAGGTCAGAGGCCGCAACCTTATGGACGGGCTTCCGAAAAATGTCGTCATCACCCCCGGAGAGGTGAGAGATGCCTTGGCCGATACCGTCTCGGTAATACTCGACGCCGTGCGTACCACCCTTGAAAAAACCCCTCCCGAGCTTGCGGGAGACATCGTTTCGAGAGGAATCGTGCTGACAGGCGGCGGCGCCCTTTTAAGGGGGCTTGACAGGGTCATAGCCGATGTTACCGGCATCCCCGTCGAGGTCGCCGACAATCCGCTTGATTGCGTGGTTGAAGGAACCCTCAAACAAATCGAAATGGGGATCGACGAAAGCTTCTTCGACCGTCGCCGTAAATACGGCGGTTGATTTATCGGCATAACATTTACGGTACATTTTTATACCGTGGTTGATGTGTGAAGATTTTTTCTGTGCCGTGCCGTGAGCGCGGCGCCAAGTGTAACAACAAGGAATGATGAGATGAGACTCTTTTTAAAAAGCAAAAGCTTTAAAATATTTGTTATCATATTTGCGGTGCTTTTTGTGCTTTTGGGGGTTTCCTACGGAATAGGCAAAACGATTTCTCCCCAGTCATCTTTTTTCGGCGCCCTTGTCACTCCCGTTCAGAGAGGCTTCAGCGCCGTTTCCGAAGGGATAAACGATTTCTTCACCTCCTTTGACCGTGCCGGCAGGCTCGAGCAGGAAAACAACGCGCTAAGAGAAGAAATCCGCGGGCTGAGAGACAATGTGGTCGATCTGGACAAATATAAAAACGAAAACGAGTTTTACAAAAGCTTTTTGGAGCTTAAAGAAAAAAACAAGGACTTCAAATTTGAAAGCTCGACCGTTGTGGCTTCCGAAAACATAAATTCCGAGGGAACATTCGTTATAAATTCAGGGTCGCTGAGAGATGTGGCGGTCAACGATCCCGTCATCACCGCCGACGGCCTCGTGGGAAGCATTTGCGAGGTTTATCCCACCTACTCGGTGGTAAAGACCCTTATCTGCCCCGATTTTAATGTGGGCGTGACCGACAGCCGTACTGCCGAGCCGGGGATTGTAGGCGGGGACGCCGACCTTTCGAAGCAGGGCAAAACAAGGCTTTCTTACCTTAGCCGCAATTCCACCGTCGCGTCGGGAGACTATATAATAACATCGGGCACCGGCGGAATTTTTCCCGAAGGACTGATGGTCGGAACGGTGGAGGAGGTAGGAACCGAAACCGGTGGGGTATCCCTTTATGCAACCGTTAAACCGGCCGTTACCCTTTCGGCCGTTACCCAAGTTATGATAATAACCGAATTTGAAGGACAAGGTATTTCCGAACAAAAATGAGCATAGAAATGAAGCCTCAGAAAAAGAAGAATAACGCATTTATAAGGCGGATGGTGCTGCTCGGTGCTGTCGGCCTTGTGCTGTTTTTCATCCAAAGTGTTCCGAACGCCCCCATTGCCGTGAACGGGATAACCCCCAACATGCTTGTGGCGCTGACGGCGGCCGTGGCCTTTTTCTTCGGCGAAAAGGCGGGAGGATTTTACGGGCTTTTTGCCGGAATACTGCTTGATATGTATTCGGTATCGGGATTTCCCGTTAACGCAATGCTGCTTCTGGTGCTTGGATGCGTTTGCGGACTTTTGGCGCGGCTTCTTTTTTCGCGCAACTTTCCTGCGGCGCTGCTTTGTTGTCTTGCCTGTCTTTTTGTTTACTACGGGGTGTGTTTAATTGCCTTTAAGGGCGGCTTTTCCGATTACGGAAGAGCATATTTCATGAGTCAAAGCATACCCGGAATTTTTTATTCACTTGCTTTTTTTGTACCGTGGTATTTCCTTTGTAAAAAGCTTTCAAAGGGGATTTAATCACACAAGCCGTTTTTTGCGGTGTGGTCGGCGGAATTTACAGAATGTTATGATGCGACAATTGTTTTTAAAAAATCTGAAATATACCTGCATTTTTATCGAAAGGAGGCGGAAACGTGAGAAAACCGAAAAAGGACAACTATAATCGCCGTATGGTCATTGTAAGCGGAATTATGGCGGCCATACTTCTTTTGTATTCCGCCCGCCTTGTTGATTGGCAGCTTTTTAACAAAAACAAATATGAGGAGCAGTCTATTGCCACTGTTGCGACATATACCTCCATCGGTGCCGCGAGAGGGGAAATATACGACCGTTACGGCCGCCCCCTTGTGCGGAATAAGGACTGCTACAACATTATCCTCAACCGCCTCTATTTAAAGGACGCCGATCTTAATTCCACCATACTCACCCTGACCGGACTTTTGAATTCTATGGGTGAAAGCTGGAAGGATAAATGCCCCCTGACCAAGGAGGCACCCTACGAGTTTGAAGAAAACCGCAGTATTTCGTCGGCTACAATGCGCTCCGAGCTCGGCCTTGCCCATTATGCCACCGCCCGGAACTGCTGGGACGCGATGGTCGAAAAATTCAACCTGTCGGAATACGACGACTCGGTCAAGCGAATGATTATGGGAATAAGGCTGACAATGATCGTTGCCGATTATTCCGACGCCTACCCCTATACCTTCGCCGAGGATGTGTCAATCGAAACGGTCACAAAGCTCAAGGAATCCTATTCCTATCTTTCGGGAGTGGACACCGAGGTTGACAGCACCAGAGAATACACCTCCGCCACCCTTGCGCCGCACATTCTGGGGAACATGGGACTTATCTATGCCGAGGAATGGGCAGATCTAAAGGATAAGGGCTATTCCTTCGACGACTACATCGGAAAGTCGGGCATCGAAAAGGCCTGCGAGGACGAGCTGAGGGGTCATTCGGGCTATACCAAAACGGTAAGGGATTCCTCGGGGAAAATAATATCGAGCAGCGTTTCGACCGAGCCTTCGGCAGGAAATTCGGTGGTGCTGACCATCGACAAAAAGCTTCAGGAAACGGCGCAGCAGTCTCTTGCCGATATGATAAGCACACTGCAGGGAACAAAGGACGGAATGTATGCCAATGCGGGGGCGGTGGTGGCCTTAAAGGTCAACACGGGGGAGACCCTTGCCGCCGCAACATATCCTTCCTATTCTATCGACACATACAATAACGATTATAATTCTCTCTTGTCGGACAAGCGCAATCCCCTGTTTAACCGCGCTTTCAGCGGAGTTTATGCTCCCGGCTCCACCTTCAAGCCCGCCACCGCTTCGATAGGGCTTCAAACCGGAGCCATAACCCCCGACGAAACGATTTTCTGTTCTCAGCGATACACCTACTACCGCGACTATCAGCCTACGTGTCTGCACTATGACGGCGACATTAATGTAACGACCGCCATAAAGGTGTCCTGCAACTATTTCTTCTACGAGACCGGCCGAAGAATAGGCATTGAAAAGCTCAATGAGTTTTGCAAAAAATTCGGACTGGGCGTTAAAACCGGCATTGAGCTTGACGAGGCAGCGGGAATTTTGGCGGGTAAGGAATACCGTGATTCCATAGGAACCATATGGAATGCAGGAGACACCCTCCAGGCGGCAATAGGTCAGTCGGACAACGGATTTACACCTCTCCAGCTTGCCGCATACTGCGCCACCCTTGCAAACGGCGGAACGAGATACCGCGCCCGCCTTATAAAGGAAATATGCAACTATAATATGAACTCGGTGGTAAAGGAGATCGAGCCCGAGGTGCTGGACACGGTCGGAATCGACCAAAGCTATATAGATGTTGTAAAGCAGGGCATGCTGTCGGTTACGACCGACGCAAGAGGTACCGCTGCCACCGCCTTTGCAAACTATCCCATAAAGGTCGGAGGAAAGACCGGCACGGCTACGGTCGAGGACAACGACAGGGAATATAACAACGGTGTTTTCATCGCCTTTGCCCCATACGACAATCCCGAAATAGCGGTGGTAACGGTTGTTGAAAAGGGAGGATACGGCTCCAACATAGCCCAGGTCACAAGAGACATTTTCGACGCCTATTTCTTCTATCAGGGAGACGCTTACACCGGCGACAACTCCGGCGTGCTTATAAAATAAAGAATAATATTAAAAAACGGCGGTGCACTCCTTTTATGAGGATTGATGCACCGCCGAATTTTTATATGCTTTTATATTTTGAAGCTTAATCCGCTCCTGTCGGCTTGAGGGGTCTCAGCCGCATCCCGGCGGGACAGCCGCCTTTTCACAGCGCGGCCATAATTTGGTCGGTTATTTCAAGGCAGATGTCGGCCGAGCGGCTGACCTCCTTTGAAAATTCCTCCGCTCCGCCCGTAATGCCGTCGGAAACGGTTTTTATGAGCAGACAGGGTATACCGCATCTGTCGCAAGTTAAAACGACTCCGGCCGCCTCCATTTCGCATATTTCGGCGCCGAAATCTCTGTTAAGAGCCGCCTTGTCCTCGGCCTTTCCCACAAATCTGTCGCCCGAGGCGCAAGTCACAGGCAAAAGCTCGGGATGAAGCTCTATTGCCTTTTTAAAAAGGCTCTTGTCGGGATAAAGATAAATGTCGTCATATCCGATGTGCTGACCGACCTTTACGGGGTCGATTTCCGAAATGTCGAATTGATAATGAACCACCCTTTCGACAATGCAGGTTTTTGCCTTGCTCATCTCGGGAGTCAGTCCTCCCACAACGCCGAAGTTTACCACCATATCAACCCCGTGCCTCGAGATAAGGTGCTCTACCGCCGCCGCTGCCGCAAGCTCGCCCTCGCCGCTTTTTGCAATTATCAGCTCATAGTTTTTGCAATTGTATTTCATGATGTCAAAGCCGCATTCCTTTGAGCAGGAGGAAGGCCTTCCGTATCTTGAAAGCACTGCAGAGATTTCCACGGCTACGATCATTCCGATTTTCTTCATTATTCAGCTTCCTCCATAATTCTTGTCAGCAGCCCGATTCTGCCGTCGGCGTCGTGACATGTGTATGCGATGACATAATTGTGTTTTCTCGAGAAAAAGAGCGTCTGACCGTACATTCCTCCGGAAACGGTAAAGGTCTTATTTTTGCTTCCCGAAAAGCCGAAGCCGTAAAATCCGTCTCCCGGAAGATCTCTCTGGCGGCTTGTGGAAATGTCCAGCCACCGCTTGCTCACAAGCTGTTCGCCCTCCCATATTCCTCCGTCGAGACACATTTTGCCGAATTTTGCAAGGTCGACGGTATTAAGGAAAAGGCCGGTGGCTCCCATGGAATGGCCGTGAGGGCACTTAGCAAAGCCTGCGCTCTGGAATTTCATCTTTCTGAAGAAATGCTCAAAAAGGAACTGCTCAAGCTCAATTCCGGATACCTTTTCGATAACCCTGGAGATGATATAATAATTCGAGTCGCTGTAATTCCATTCGGTTCCCGGCGTTTTAACGGGGAGGCGGTTTAAGGCAATTTTAAGGTAGTCGTCACACCCCTCGGTCTCTATAATATCAATCGGTGCGTCAACATCAAGAAACGGCTCGGCGATGCCGGTGGTGTGTGTCAGGACATTGTGCAGGGTGACATTTTTCCAAATGCCGTCAAGCTCGGGATAATCGTCGGCAAAAAAATCGTAAATGCAGTCGTCAAGGCTTATCCTTCCCTCATCAAAAAGAACGCCCAGGGCGGTGGAGGTTATGGCCTTTGAAATGGAATAGATGTTGTTGCAGTCGTTTGAGGGGGTTATGACCTCGGTGGTCGATTTGTCACCGCATATTTCGGTTATGCGGTAAACATTAAATTTGTTTTCCTTTGCAGCCTTAACGAGTTTTTCAATCATTATGACACCTTCCTTGACAGATTTGGTATTTGTTTATATAATGGTTAAGTATTTTAAAAAAACAGTCGCGCTTTAATGCACTGCAATTATAGCACAACGCAAAGGAATTGACAACTATGGAAAACAACAATCTTTACAGAGCCATTTCAAAGGACGGAAGCGTGGTGATCGCCGCCTGCGATTCAACCGATATTGTCGGGCGCGCCGCAAAGATACACCGCACCTCTCTCACCGCCACGGCGGCTCTCGGCAGGGCGCTTACCGCTGCGTCGCTTATGGGCTCCATGCTTAAAAACGAAGGCAATACCCTTACCCTGCAATTCAAATGTGACGGACCCTGCGGAAATATCTGCTGCGTCAGCGATTATAAGGGCAATGTAAGAGGATATATCGACAGCCCCTCGGCCGAGCTTGCACCCAACGGTCTCGGCAAGCTTGATGTGGGACGGGCGGTCGGAAAGGGGACCCTTTGCGTTGTAAGAGATCTTGGCTTTGGCGAGCCGACGGTCGGAATGTGCGAGGTCGAAAGCGGAGAAATCGCCGAGGACATCACTGCATATTTTGCCAAAAGCGAACAGGTGCCG
This sequence comes from uncultured Eubacteriales bacterium, assembly GCA_934486455.1. Lineage (GTDB taxonomy): Bacteria > Bacillota > Clostridia > Oscillospirales > Acutalibacteraceae > UMGS1484. The sequence continues at coordinate 2,453 of CAKSPR010000047.1, read as the reverse complement.
ACGGCCTGCGCCTTAGGCGTGCTTGTGGACAGGGATTTTTGCGTAAACGGGGCGGGGGGATTTATCGTTCAGCTTCTTCCCTTTGCCGACGAAGGAATTATAACCACCCTCGAAAGCAACCTTAAAAATGTTTCCTCGGTCTCCCACATGATAAAGGAGGGAAAGACCCCAAAAGACATAATCGACACGGTCTTTTCGGGAATAGAATATGACCTGCTCGACAAGGCGCATACCGAATTTAAATGCAATTGCAGTCGGGAGCGGTATGAAAAAATAATGATTTCCCTGGGAAAAGAGGAGCTTGAACGGTTGAAAGCCGAGGACGAACAGGTCGAAACGGTTTGCAGCTTTTGCGGCGAGAAATATGTTTTTTCAAGGGACGACATCGACAGATTTATTTCCGAAGCAACACGGTGACGCGCTTTTCTGCCGCGGCACATATATCGATATAAAAAGCAAAACAGCCGAAGAATTGTCTTCGGCTGTTTTCAGCTTCATTATGGTCACAGAATCATTTTCCGCTCCTCATAATCGGCAAATGATTATTCCTGCTCTTCCTTCATTTTTGCAAAGCAATCACTGCAGTAAACAGGACGATCCTCTCTGGGCTGGAAGGGAACCTTGGCCTCTCCGCCGCAGGAAGCACATGTAGCGGTGTACATCTGTCTGTCGGCTCTGGCAGCGTTTTTGCGGGCGTCGCGGCAGGCTTTGCAGCGCTGCGGCTCGTTAACGAAGCCTTTAGCCTCGTAAAATTCCTGCTCACCGGCGGTAAACACGAATTCGGAACCGCATTCCTTGCATATAAGGGTTTTGTCTTCAAACATTTTTTTAACCTCGCTCGAAATTATTTTGCCCACGGACGGATTCGCACCGACACCTTTGATAACAACGCTCTGCTTAAGCTACTGGGGCGTATATGAATTTAAAAAACCGAAACCCATCGCGCGGGGCGGGGAGGAGAGGTCCGGGATTTAAGACAAAACCGAAAAGCATATGACGATCAACAAAACACGCGCCGAAAAGCTGCGGAATTATTCAAATCCGTTTTGCCGCTTTAAAAGGATAGGGATTTAAGCTTTTTTCTGGCACGGCAAACGGCATTGTCCACCGCCTTTTTGGTCAGCGACAGCCTTGAGGAAATGGCTTCGTAGGTGTTTCCCTTGAGGTAAAGCTTGAAAACGGCAAACTCGGTTTTGGAAAGGATGCTTTCAAGCTCGCGGTATATTCTCTCCACGGTGTCCCCGGCTATAAGCTCCTCTTCGAAGGAGGCCTTGTCGGCAATGACCGAGTCGCCCTGCATTTCGTCGATGTAAAGCAGGGATGAGGAGGGAATTTTTTTCGCCGAAAGGGAGGAGCGCACGGCCGAAATAATATTTCTGTCTATGCAAAGAAGGGCAAATGTGTGAAAGGAGGCGCCTCTGCCGCTGCTGTAAGACCGAACGGCGCGAAGTAAGCCGATCATTCCCTCCTGAGCAAGATCCTCCTTGTCGTATCCGTCGGAAAAATATCCCTCGGCCCGGGAAATGACGATAGGCATATATCTGACGGTCAGCACGGTCAGCGCCGAGGAATTACCCTCCTGCACGGCCTTAACAAGCTGTTCGTCCGAAAGCTCGGTTTTATTGAGTCTTTTTTCGTCTTTTTGCATGCTTTTCTCCGAAACAAGGAAAAAGAGTAGGGCAAAGCTTTACCGTCATTCTCTTTTTAACTTATGGTCATTATACATCAATACTTATATTTTGTCAACAATTATTCATCGTTTTAATTTATATTTATTGAATGTATACAAATATTTTGTCGAAAATGTAATAAGGCAAAACAAATATGTAAAAAAATGTATTGCATTGATTCGACAGGACCGCATGAATGCGGCAATGCCGTCGAATTATCTTGAAAGGCGGGCGTTAAAGCGTTCTATGAGTCTTTTAAAATCGGCCGAAGTATCTCCGTTCTCCGAAAGGGAGCGCTGCACCGCATCGTAAACATAGCGCAAAAGCACATCTCTTTGCTCGAGATTTGTAACACATCGGGACTGCTCAAGCTGTTTTATGTAATTCTTCCAGTCGTCCGTGTTGTAATTCTCGTTTGCCTGAGCCTTTTTAAGGGCGGGAACGGTACTTCTTGCCGAGCAATATCCGGCGCAGTCCTTTGCCGAAAGAGCCAGATATTTGACAAAGTCGTATGCTTCCTGCTGTTTTTGTTCGTCGCCGGTGTCGGTCAGCGAAATTGCCGAAAGGTCGAGGGCGGAAATGTAGTTTTTGTTGATGGCCTCGGAAAGGGTGAAGGAGGTAAAGTTAAATTTTGCCGCTGTTCCGAAAAGGCTTTTATAGGCGCTGTTTTTGGCAAAGCCAAAGGCGGTTTTCCCGCAGATAAGCTGGGAAAAAGTCCAATCGTCGTAAATAAGCTTATTATTTTTCAGCTTTGAAAGAGAGTTTATAAATTCCTCATAATCC
>CAKSPR010000046.1 GCA_934486455.1 uncultured Eubacteriales bacterium | reverse complement strand
TGCGGCGCTTGATTATACGGGAGATTTTTAAATATTTATCAAGTCTCATGCTGCATATACTCCTGTTATTTACTGAATTCTTTAAGCGGTCTGCCCGTTGTCCGACAATACATTAAAGCCTTTATTTGCCCGTCTTGGCCTCGTCCCAAAGGGCGTCGAGAGTCTCAAGGGTTGAGTCCTTCATGTCAATACCCTTTTCCTTCGCCGATTTTTCCACCCTTTCAAAACGGGAAACAAATTTATTCGTAGCCCCGTTTAAGGCCTGCTCGGAATCAACCTTCAAAAACCTCGACACATTAACGGCCGAAAAAAGCAAATCGCCGTATTCCTCGAAAATATGGTTGTCATTTCCCTCGGCAACAGCCGCTTTAAGCTCGTTCATTTCCTCCTCCAGCTTTTTGAACGCCCCGTCAACATCGTCCCAGTCAAAGCCGGCCTTTTTTGCCCGTTTCTGAATTTTTTGCGCCCGCATGAGGGCGGGATATGCGGCAGGCACGCTTTTTAAGGTGTCGGTGAATGTGTTCTGATGCTTGGATTTCTGTTTTATCATATCCCAATTTTCAAGCACCTCGTCGGAATTCTCCACTGATACGCTCCCGAAAACATGGGGATGGCGCTCGATAAGCTTTTTGCAGATTCCGTCGCACACATCGGTGAAATCAAAGCCCTGCTGTTCCCTTTCGATCTGGCAATGAAAAACTATCTGCAAAAGGACATCGCCCAGTTCCTCGCAAAGCTCCTCTCTGTTCTCCCTGTCGATCGCCTCGGCCACCTCATAGGTTTCCTCGATAAAATCGTTTCTTATGGAATGATGATCCTGTTCCCTGTCCCATGGGCAGCCGTCGGGCTGTCTGAGCCGCTCCATAATGGCAAGAAGATCGTCAATGCCGTATTTTTCACCTTTATTTTTAATCAAATCGCTGTTTTTAATCATTTTTGTCCTCCACATTTACAAGGCGGCTTATGACTTCCGTCTTTTAAGAATTTCCTTTAATGAAACGGTTTTTGTAACCGTAAGCGCAGCTGCATAAACAAGCATTGCCGCAGCCATGGCGACAACGGTCGAAAGCTTTGGCGAAAGGCTTTTTGACAATATCACAAAACAAAGCCACGCCCCCGCCGCCGACAAAACCGCCGAAGCAAAGGGCTTTATAATATCGTTTAAGGGTGCGACCTTAAAGCCGGTTTCCTTAACGATAAAATAATAATCCGAAAGGAAAATATACATGTAGCAGGCAAGCGTTCCCATCGCCGCACCGTTGACATTAAGAGCGGTGTTTTTAACGGTCAGAAGATTTATGACCGCCTTTAAGGCGACGCCGATAAGCATATTATAAACGGGGACTCTCTCCTTGCCTACCGATTGAAGTATGTTGGTAAAGGGCACCGAAAATCCCGCAAATACCGAGCAGACGCTTAAAATGCGCAGCTGGTGAGAGGCAATTTCGGCACCGAAGGGCTTTGAGGAATATATAAGACCCAGTATCTGCGGACTGAGAGCGAGCATGCCCGCCGCCGCAGGAAAAACCACAAGGGAGGTTATTTTCACGGCGGTGTGGAGATTTTCGTCGACGCCGCTTTTGTCCCCGCTTTCAAAGCATCTTGTAAGTGTCGGCACAAGACCCACGCCAATGACCGCCGTAACATTGGGCACAAGGGCGAAGATCGGCGTTGCAAACCCGCGATAACAGCCGTAAAGAAAGGCGGGCACATGGGCGGTATCGTATCCGCCAAGACCCTTTGAAAGATCGGGATAGACCGAGAATATACCGCTGCCGTCGGCCGCAATCATGGCTTCAAGACGGTTTTGCACGGTAAGCACATCCGCAAGCCCCGATATTTGCGTAACGAGAGAGCCTAAAACAATGGGGAGAGCCAGGGTAACGAGAGCCTTCATACGGCAGTCGAAAAGCGACGGCTTTAACGGAGAGGTGTAGGCGGCATTTGCAAAGGCGTCCTTTTTTCCGATGCACTTCGGTTTTTCTTTTTCCTCGGAAATGCCGCAGTATTTTATATCTTTTTTCTCGGCAACGCCGCATTTTTTGCGAAAAGAAGCGTCCGACCGCTTTAAACGGACGGTGAGATAGATAAATCCGGCCACCGTTCCCGAAAGCACACCGGCCGCCGCTCCCGCCGCCTGTATTCCCACCGAAAATCCGAGGGATTTAAGCACGGCAGCGGCCGCAACGCCCACGACAGCCTTTCCGAGAGCCTCCAAAATCTGAGAAACGGCAGTCGGCACCATGTCGTTTATCCCTTCAAAGTACCCTCTTCCCACCCCGAGAAGCGAGCAAAAAAGCACGCAGGGAGCAATGACAAAGACACCCGTTTTAGCCTGACTGTCCCAAAAAACAAGGCTCAAACAAAGGACAAATACCGTCATTATGACACCGAAGGCCGTAAAAAGCAAACGGCAATAGCTTATCGATTCTTTCAGCTCATTGTTGTTTTTATCGGTTACGGCCTTTGAAACAAGCCTCGACAGCAGAACGGGAAGCCCCGAAACGGCCACCGAATAAAAGGGCAGATAAAGGTCGTAGGCGGTTTGGAAATAGCCCATTCCCACCTCGCCGATCAGGTTGGCGAGAGGGATTTTGAAAAGCACCCCCAGCACCTTAACAACAATGTCGGCAACTATAAGAATAGTTGCCGATTTGATGAAAGTATCCTTTTGTTTTTGGTTAGAATTCAAGCTTCTTTTCAATGAAGGAGCGAAGATCCTCGATTTTGACCCTCTGCTGCTCCATGGAGTCGCGATCTCTGACGGTAACGCAATTGTCCGCAGGGGTGGTGTCGTCTCCAACGGTTTCAAAGTCGACGGTTACGCAGAAGGGGGTACCGATCTCGTCCTGACGGCGATAGCGTTTTCCGATGGATCCCGCCTCATCATAATCGACCATAAAGTATTTGGAAAGCTCGGCATATATCTCCTTGGCCTTATCCCCCAACTTTTTGGAAAGGGGCAAAACGCAGGCCTTAAAGGGGGCAAGAGCCGGGTGGAAACGCATAACAACACGGCTGTCGTTCTTTTCGGCGTCGACGATCTCCTCGTCGTATGCCTCGCAAAGATAGGCAAGAGCCACACGGTCGGCACCGAGACTGGGCTCGACAACGAAGGGAATGTACTTTTCGCCGGTCTCCTGGTCGAAATATTCAAGGCTCTTTCCGCTGGCATCCTGATGACGGCCGAGGTCGTAATTTGTGCGGTCGGCAATACCCCACAGCTCTCCCCAGCCGAAGGGGAAAAGATACTCTATGTCGGTGGTTGCCTTGGAATAGAAGCTCAGCTCCTCCTTTTCGTGGTCGCGGAGTCTCATATTCTCTTCCTTCATTCCGAGGGAGATAAGGAAGTTCTTGCAGTAGCTTCTCCAGTAATCAAACCATTCAAGGTCGGTGTCGGGCTTGCAGAAAAATTCACATTCCATCTGTTCAAATTCACGAAGACGGAAAAGGAAGTTTCCGGGAGTTATCTCGTTTCTGAAGCTCTTTCCCACCTGACAAACGCCGAAGGGGAGTTTTTTTCGGGTGGTGCGCTGGATGTTGGCAAAGTTTACGAATATGCCCTGAGCGGTCTCGGGGCGGAGGTACACCTCACTTTTGGCGTCCTCGGTAACGCCCATATAGGTTTTAAACATAAGATTAAACTTGCGGATATCGGTGAAATTTTTGCTTCCGCACTGGGGGCAGGCAATGCCGTGCTCCTTTATGTAATCGGTCATCTGCTCGAAGGTCATGCCCTCGGCCGCTCCGCCGGCGTCCTCAATGAGCTTGTCGGCGCGGTGGCGGGTGTGGCAGTCCTTACAGTCCATAAGAGGGTCGGAAAATCCGCCCACATGGCCGCTGGTTACCCATGTCTGAGGGTTCATGAGAATGGCGCTGTCGAGTCCCACATTATAGGGGGATTCCTGAACGAATTTTTTCCACCATGCCCTTTTGACATTGTTTTTGTATTCTACGCCCAGCGGTCCGAAATCCCAGGAGTTCGCAAGTCCTCCGTAAATTTCCGAGCCGGCATAAATAAAGCCGCGGTTTTTACAAAGTGCGACTATTTTGTCCATTGATTTTTCGGTTGCTTTCATATTTTAAACCTCCTATTATTTAAAACGCAAAAAAAATATTATAAGGCCGAAACAGCGCTCGGCCCCGTTCTGCCGAAGCGGACAGGTGGCCCGCATTTTTGAAAGGTCGGAACGGCTTTAAACGATTTGCCGCAATTTTAAACCAGCAGAAGCCTCGGCCGACCTGCGCGGCCTTAATCGGTCTGCAAAACACAGGCCGCAAAAAAGTTAAAATGCCCCGCATTTAAGAGTCAAAAAGCTGGGGCATTTAAAAAGTTATCTTCCGCCGCGTCGGGACGAGCCGCGCTTTTGGAAACCGGCCTTTTTCATATCGGACATTTTTTCTTCACTTGATTGCTTATATTTTTGCATAAGATCCTCAAATGCGGCGTTTCCGCTTTTTGTGGGGGTCCAATCAAGGTCGGGGTTACCCGTGAAAACAGGAAGCTGAGCCTTTTTTTCGGGTCTCGGCTTGGGGGCGGGAGCATTTCCTCCCTGGCGGTGAAAATTCTTTTCGTTTCTCTGCTGCGGCGCCCTTTCGACCGCTTTCTTCATGCTAAGACTGATTTTTCCGTCGTCGGCGATGGAAATAACCTTGACCTTAACGGTCTGCCCTTCGGTGACAAAGTCCTTGATCTCGTTTACATACACATCCGCAACCTCGGAAATGTGTACCATTCCCGATTTGCCCTCGGGCAGAGAAACAAATGCTCCGAATTTTGTAATTCCCGTGACAGTTCCCTCATACACTGTCCCAATCTCAAGCGCCATAAATTTAACCTTTTCCTCCTGATCAAAAAAATATTATCACGGGCAGTCAGTTACCCGTTATATCCGTATAAACCTTTTCGCCCGATTTAACAAAGCCTCTCTCTCTGAGCGCCTCCTCGATCATGTCGTCCACCGCACCGTGTTCGACCTTGTCTTTTAATGCGCTGACCTTTTGCTCGGCGGCGGCCTTTTCGGCTGCTGCCGCGGCGAGAACGGCCGATTGTTTATTGTAATTGACCTGATTTACTATGATGTTAACGATACTGATTATAACAAAAAGCAACAAAACGATTTTAATGAGTATTGCGTTTTTAGCCGACATCTTCAGTGCCTCCGAAAAATGTTAAACTTCCGTTACTGTGCGTGCTTTTCCCCGGGTATAATTTCACCAATTCACAACTCAATTAATTATACTACATTTGTTTTGCACTTTTCAAGGCCTTTTTTCTATTTTTCTTATTTTTATCATTCTTTTGAAGGTTTCTTTTTATCTTTTGCTGTGTTTTTCGGATTTTATACCCAAGTGCTTTTGAATTTTTAATCAAAAACAAAGCCGCATTTCGCGCGACGCGAAAAACAGGTCGGAACATTTTTTGAAAAAGCCTTCCCAATAAAAGTCTTGTCACAACGCTTCCGAAAAGCGCCGCCAAAAGGCTGTACAGCTTTATCATGCCGTCGTCGCTGACAAGTGCAAAGCAAAAATATCCGAAGGCGCAAAACACAAAAAACATAACATCCTCGAAGAAAACGGCGATATTTTTATGCGGTATCTCGGCGCGAAAGGCCTTCAGAATTTCATAAACAAGGCAGAAAACCGCCCCCATAACCACCGCAAAAGCAAGCCATACCGTTTGATCAAGATTTTTAACAACGGGAAACTCGGTTAAGCTCATTTCAGTATTCGGCCGAAAAATCCGCCGCTCCTTCCTCTGTCGTCGGTGTAAACAAATCCGTTGACATTACCCGAAACGGTAAGCTCCCCCGTTTCGACCGAGAGCCTGTCGATATGGAGCTTTTCTCCCCTGACGGTCAGCTCGCCGAGATCGGTAAAGGCCACGACGGTGTGTTCGTCGAAGCTTCCCACATCCTTGACCCCGCTTACCGAAAGCTTTTTTCGGTTTTCAAGAATTATGTTGTTGGGTCGTTTGATAATTTCGTTATCGCCGCTCATAAATTTCACCTCATATTATGCTGTCAAATCTTTATAAAATATATGAGCCGTCGGTCTGTAAAATACTTTTTAAATGCTCTGTTCCGACTTTATGCTGTTTGAAACAATGATTTTTCCCACCTCATAAACATTCCCGCAGCCGACCGTTACAATACAGCCGTCCTGTTTGGTGGATTTTATCGCCATGTCGGCCGCCTCCTTAAAATCCTTTGCGTAAAGGGCGTTTTCAAGACCGTTTACAATGTCAAGCGAGCTTACGCCGTATATATTTTTCTCCCTGCCGCCCATTACGGGGCAAACAATCACCCTGTCGGCCTTTTTAAGCACCCTTTTAAAATCCTTTAAAAGAAGCTTGGTTCTCGAATATGTAAAGGGCTGAAAAACAAGGGTCACAAAGGGAAATTTCTTCGCCCTTGCGGCGGATATGACCGTTTCTATCTCGGCGGGGTGATGGGCGTAATCGTCGAAAAGGGTAAAGCTGTCGTTTTTATAAATTTGCTCAAACCGCCGTTTTGCGCCCTTAAAGCTTTCGACCGCTTTTTTTATAACGGACATGTCTATTCCTTCTTCCCGTGCTGCGGCAACGGCGGCAAGAGCGTTTAGCACATTATGCTTTCCCGGAATTTTAAGACAAAGCTGTCCCATGAATTCCCCCGAGATATAAAGCTTAAAGCAGTAACATCCCTTTCTTTCAAAAAGACCTCCGGCGCGGTATTTATCGGAAACCTTAAACCCGAAGGTGACGGGATTTTTAATTTTTATGCCCTTTATTCCCGACCATACTATCGTGTTTTCACTTCTTTTCGAAAACTTTTCAAAGGCTTTTTTCAGGCGTTTTTCGGTTTTATAGCATTCGAGATGATCGTTGTCTATGTTTAGAATTACCGCCGTTTGCGGCCTTAAATAAAGGAAGTTTTCGGCATATTCACAGGCCTCGCAAACAAGATGCTTTCCTCCGCAGAACGCCCCGCCCGAGCTTCCGTCGAAATCTCCGCCGATAAGCGACGACGGCAAAAGGCCGGCTGTGCGGAAAATGTGAAAAACAAGGGTTGCGGCGGTGGTCTTTCCGTGAGTTCCCGAAACGGCCGTCAGCCGCTCAAATTCCTTTGATACGGTTTTAAGTGCGGCTCCCCTTTCAAACACCTTGATTCCGAGAGCCTTTGCGGCGGATATTTCGGGATTATCCCTTTTGATTGCCGATGAATATATCAAAAGCTTCGAATTTCCTATGTTGTCGGCAAAATGGCCTTTATAAACCTTAAATCCGTCTTTTTCAAGCTTTTCGACATTTTGACTTACAAGAACATCCGAGCCTTCGACCTCATATCCCGCGCCCCTTAAAAAATATGCCAAAGCGGTCATTCCCGCCCCGCCTATGCCCACGAGGAAAATCTTTTGTCCCTTTTCAAGCTTAAACACAGCGTCACCCTCAATCGTTTTTATTTATACTATGATTTTTGGCTTTGGGCGGTTACATAAAAAGCCGCTGCAAAGGCAATTACATAAAAAAATCGTCAAAAAACAAGTGACAAACGCGAAAAAAGTGGTATAATGAAGTGTATTGCGTAAAAAAAGACGGCAACCCCCGCTTAAAAACACGCGCAAAACCGACTGTTCACGCAAAAAATGTTATCAACATATGAATTGCTTTTTGGAGAAATTACAATGAGTTTTAATGCAGGAAATTTTGATGTAGCGGTCATCGGAGCAGGCCATGCGGGAATCGAAGCGGCTCTTGCCGCCGCTCATCTCGGGTGCAATACCGCTGTTTTCACCATTTCTCTCGACTGGGTGGGAAACATGCCCTGCAACCCCTCCATCGGCGGGACGGCAAAGGGACACCTTGTTCGCGAAATAGACGCACTTGGCGGAGAAATGGGCAAAGCGGCCGACGCCAACATGATACAGAGCAGAATGTTAAACCGCGGAAAAGGGCCGGCCGTTCATTCGCTCAGAGGCCAGATCGACCGCAGAGCATACAGCGGATATATGAAGCACCGCCTTGAGCTTGAGCCTAACCTGACCGTCAAGCAGGCCGAGATTTTAAGCGTCGGAAAAAACGGAGATAACTGGGACATAGAAACCAAGCTTCACGCCCTTTATACCTGCAAGGCCGTGATTTTTGCCACGGGCACATTTCTCGGCGGAAAGATATTTGTCGGCGATGTGGACTACGAAAGCGGTCCCGACGGAATGTTTCCCGCGGCCGAGCTTGCTCGGTGCCTTAAAGACATGGGCATACCCCTTCGCCGTTTTAAAACCGGCACTCCCGCCCGCGTTCACCGCAGAACCATAGATTTTTCAAAGCTTGAACGGCAGGACGGAGACAGCGACATTGTCCCCTTCTCCTTTGATACAAGCAAAGCAAGCCTTGAAAACAAGGCGGCCTGCTATATTGCCTACACAAACGACCGCACCAAGGAGGTCATTCTTAAAAACCTGCATCGCTCGGCTATGTACGGCCATAAAATCGAGGGTGTGGGGCCGAGATATTGCCCCAGTATCGAGGATAAGATCGTCCGTTTTCCCGACAAGCTCCGCCACCAGACCTTTATCGAGCCCTGCGGGCTGAACACCGAGGAAATGTACCTTCAGGGTCTTTCCACCTCCCTGCCAGAGGATGTGCAGGTAGAAATGTACCGCACCATCGAAGGACTTGAAAATGTCGTCATAATGCGCCCTGCATACGCCATTGAATACGACTGTATCGACCCCCTTTATCTAAAGCCCACCCTCGAAATAAAGGGCTTTGACGGGCTTTACGGCGCAGGTCAGTTTAACGGCTCCTCGGGGTACGAGGAGGCGGCGGCACAGGGGCTTATTGCCGGAATAAACGCCGCAAAAAAGGTGCAGGGAAAGCCGCCGTTCATAACCAAGCGCTCGGAAAGCTACATCGGCACCCTCATCGACGATTTGGTAACAAAGGGCTGCTCCGACCCCTACCGCATGATGACCTCCCGTTCGGAATACCGCCTTGTGCTTCGGCAGGACAACGCCGAACAGCGCCTTATGCCCGCCGCTTACGAAATCGGAATGGTGTCAAAGGAGCGTTACGACCGTTTTCTGCAAAAGAAGGCGCAAAAGGAGGCCGAAATAAAGCGGGCCGAAAGCACCACCGTTCCGCCCTCAAAGACACTTTCGAAAATACTTGAAGACTGCGGCTCTCCCGCCCTTAAAACCGGGGCAAAGCTTGCCGATCTTCTGCGCCGTCCCGAGCTTAATTACAAGGCGCTCTCCCCTGTCGATCCCACCCGCCCGAGCCTTGACGACAGCATTTTCGAGCAGGCCGAGATTGAGATAAAATACAAGGGCTACATAAAGCGGCAGCAGGCGCAGATTGCCGAGCAAAAACGCCTTGAAAGCCGCGCCCTTTCGGAGCACACCGATTACGGCAAGATAAAGGGACTGAGGCTTGAAGCAGTCGAAAAGCTTAATAAAATAAAGCCCCTAAGCGTCGGTCAGGCCGCACGCATATCCGGCGTAACCCCCGCCGACATATCGGTACTGCTCATATGGCTTGAAAAGAATGACAATAGGTCGGCTTGAATAACTCGGTAATTTATGCGCCGATAGCTCAAAACACAATAACATTTAACACCACTTATAAAACCGCTCCCCTGTTCGCTTTTGAACCGAGGAGCGATTTTTACATCAAATCATATCTTTTTACAGAATTTAATGTTATTCTTGACAATTTTACCGTTCAATGTATAATTAAATTGGAAATGTAGTAAATTTTCCACATTGTGCATTGAAAACAAGGAGGTAGAAGTATGACCAAAAAAATCATATGTGTTGCAATTTCGCTGTGCATAGCTGTGTGCGCCGTTTCGGCGGCAGGGATTTCGGCGGGTGCCGTAATAGATTCTTTGCCGATAATCGACAAAATCGACGAGGACGCCGAGGCTCTCGATTACATGCTTGACAGCTTGAATGAAAGTGGCTTCGGCCTTGACCGTTCCATGCCTCTTATCTACCTTTCTCTTTCCGAAGAAGCTGCCTCGCAGGTCAAAAACTCTGACAAGCTGACCGATTATTGCGTTTCTGCTCAAAAGAGTAACTTTTCCGACAAAAACACTCCCGAGGCGGTCATCGAAATGATCGAAAGCCTTCCCGACCCTTCCAAAGACCTATATAAGTTTAAAAGCGCGGCCGAGGATGCAGGAATATGTTACTTCGCATTATCGGAAGAACAAAGAAGCAAAGTTTCAAATTTTGAAAAGCTGAAAAATGCAGCTGAAAAGCTTAGCGAAAATCCCGGATTTTGGAGCTACGGCGATACCACTTTAGACGGTCGGGTTGATACAACCGACGCGCTGTTTGTTTTGCAAAACTGCGTCGGAATAAGAGTATTTAACGCGAAGCAAAAACTACTCGGTGATGTTGACGAAAACGGAAGTATCACAAGCTTTGACGCTTTAAAAATCCTTCAAGCCGTGACAATGCCGAATGTTCCGTTGCCGACAACCGACTGAAAGTTATAAAAAAAGCGCATGGGAGATTTTCCCGTGCGCTTTTTTGTTGCTGTTATTTACATGGAATGGATTTTGTTTTTGAAGTCGGCTCCGTCGGTGTCGACGCCGTAGCGGCGGTTTCGGCGGCGTTCAAAAAACTTTTCGGCAACTGCGCCGAACTGGGCATAAGAAAGCACATCCTCCTCCTGCTCGGCAAGGGGTTTTATCTCTTCTCTGAGCTTTTCAAGCTCGGGAGACAAAAGGTCGGCAGGGCGGCAGTCGACAGGCTTTTCGTCGCCGATTATCTTTTTGCGGAAATCGGGATCTATCTCAACGGGGGTTTTGCCGTATTCTCCCTTAACGAGGCCTTTAAATTCCTTCGTTACCGTCTTATAACGCTCGCCTAAAATGACATTAAAGACGGCCTGTGTACCGACGATCTGGGACGTGGGGGTAACAAGCGGAGGAAATCCGCAATCGGCTCTGACCTTCGGAACCTCGGCAAGCACCTCCGAAAGCTTGTCTTCCTTTCCCGCCCCTTTAAGCTGAGAAACGAGGTTTGAAAGCATTCCGCCCGGCACCTGATAGATGAGGGCTTTGGCGTCGGAGGCAAGGAGCTTGGGATTTAAAAGGCCGCTTGCAATATATTTTTCCCGAAGGGTAGTAACATACTTTGATATTTCGTCAAGCGCAACAAGGTCAAGCCCCGTGTCGTATTCGGTTTCCTTTAATGCGGCTACCATCGATTCGGTTGCGGGGTGGGATGTACCCAGCGCCAGCGGCGACATTGCCGTATCGATTACATCGGCGCCGGCCTCTATTCCCTTTAGCATGACCATGGAGGCAAGACCCGATGTGTAGTGGGAATGGAGCTGTACGGGCAGGCTGACCGTCTCCTTTATGGCCTTAACGAGATCGTAAGTGAAATAAGGGGTGAGCAGTCCCGCCATGTCCTTGATGCAAATGGAATCTGCGCCCGCGTCCTCGATCTGTTTGGCATAGTTTTTATAGTATTCGAGATCAAAAACAGGACCCGTGGTGTAGGAAATGGCTACCTGAGCGTGAGCCTTTTCTTTTTTTGCGGCCGAAATGGCGGTTTTAAGGTTGCGGATGTCGTTTAATGCGTCGAATATTCTGATTATATCGATGCCGTTTGCAACCGATTTTTGCACGAAATATTCCACAACATCGTCGGCATAATGGCGGTATCCGAGCATATTCTGACCTCTGAAAAGCATTTGAAGCTTTGTATTTTTACAGTTATCTCTGATTATCCTCAGTCTCTCCCAAGGGTCCTCGTCGAGAAAGCGCAGACAGGCGTCGAAGGTGGCGCCTCCCCAGCATTCAAGGGAATGGAAGCCGATTTTATCGAGAAGAGGAAGCATGGGAAGCATTTCCTCGGTGGTCATTCTGGTTGCGATAAGCGACTGGTGAGCGTCGCGAAGCACAGTTTCGGTTATACCGATCTTAGGCATATTACCCCTCCTTAACCGATGGTCGCAATGAGCGCGCCGGTCTCGACGGTGTCGTCCTTGGAAACATCAACCGAAAGCACGGTGCAGTCTCTCGGCGCCTTGATCTCGTTTTCCATCTTCATGGCCTCGAAAACGACGATGACATCGCCCTTGGAGATTTTATCCCCCGCCTTGACATTAACGCTTAAAACGGTTCCGGGCATGGGGCAGAGTATTTCCTCTCCGTCGGCGGGTGCGGCAGACGGTGCCTCGGCCGCAGGAGCGGCAGGCGCGGGCACGGAAACGGGTGCGGCAGGCGCAGAGACGGCAGAGCCTTCGGAAAGCTCTTCTACCTGAACATCATAGGTTTTTCCGTTAACGGTTATTCTTAAATTTTTCATATCAATTACCCCCAAAATTTAAAAAGGAAAATCAGTGTGTTTTTTTGCCGGTCTTGTTTCCCGCTTGGAATCGAGCATGTCAAGGGCGACCGACAGCTTATGTCTTACCTCGGATTTAGAGAAAATGTCGTCCGCAAGGCCGTTTTCGGCCGCATAAACAGCCGATGCCGAGCTTTCGATATATTCCTTTGAAAGAGCTTCCACGCTCTCTCCCTTTTTAAGACGGTCGTCGTAAAGCACGATTGCCGCGCCCTCGGGAGAAAGAGGAGAGATCACCGCTTCGGGGAAGGCAAAAACCATGTCTGCCGAAGCATTTTTGGCGGCAAAGGCCGAATATATTCCGCCGCAGGCTCTGCCCGAAATAACGGCTATTTTCGGCGTTGTGGCCTCGCAGTATACACTGCAAAGCTGTGCAAGGAGCCTTGCGCCGACAGCCGTCTCGGTATTTTTATCAATCTCAAGACCGTCGGCGTCGATTATCGAAACGACGGGCAATGAAAAGCAATCGCAAAAACGCACAAATCGGGAAATTTTTATGATAGAGCTTGCGTCAAGCCTTTTGTCCTTGGTAAGCACGGCGCCGCAGGGCTTTCCGTTAATGCGGCCGAGCAGCGTTTCTGCGCTTTTGCCGAAATCGTCGGAAAGGTGTATTTTGTCCCGGGCGTCCAAAAATTCGGCGTTAATGACCGGGCAAACCGTCGGCTCGCCGTCCTCGTAAGCGTTAAGCGGTGCAAGATTATTAGACGGAACGACCGAAAGGATCGACCTGACGGTTTCGGCAATATTGTCCATCTCCGCAACAATGTGGGCGGTGCCGTTCTTCGCGGCGGTCTCGGCCGTTCCCACATCCTGCCCGTTTTTATAAAGGGAGGCGGGGTTAAGGGACAAGGTCGCATTTTTCTCCATAACAGTAATGTCGAACTGGGAGCAAAGCACAGCGTTTTCGCCGGTGCAGTTTCCGAGAACAACGGCAATCTGCGGTACAACACCCGAAAGGAGGCTTGCCGCGTTTATAAGCTTGGAAAAGGAGTAAAGAGCCCTTGCTCCGTCGTCCACATATCCGCCCTTTGAATCGAAAATTCCGACAATGGGCTTACCGTTTTTGGCGGCAAGATCGTAGATTTTAAGAATTTTTTCGGCCTGGGCACAGCTCATCGCTCCGCCCATAACCTCGGGGTTTTGGGAAAACACAT
>CAKSPR010000045.1 GCA_934486455.1 uncultured Eubacteriales bacterium | reverse complement strand
TATAATACCACCAAAAGCCTCTTTCGTCAACAGATTTATTACATAAAGAATAAGATATAAAAGGGCTTTTTATAAAAAATTCCCGTCGGGGGAAAAGCTCGTATAAAGGCCTCCCCCCGACGGGCGAAAATGTGCTGTGATGCTTCTTGCCGTAACCTGCACCGATATATTTTTAACAGTAAATAAATGTGCCGTCTGACGACAAAGCGTTCATGCTACACGGTCGCCTTGCCGTGCTCCTCGTCGTAGGCCTGTCTGACCGCCTTGGCCAGTTGATCGGCGCAGGAGGTGGGCTTCATTCCGCAGGTGTTGCCCAAAAGCTTCTGCTCTATCTGCTCGACGGTAAATCCGTCCACAAGCTTGGAAATGGCCTTCAGATTGCCGTTGCATCCGCCGATAAACTCTATGTTTGTTACCTTGTCGCCCTCCAAATCAAAATCAATTTCCATGGCGCAGGTGAATTGGGTTTTATATTTGTGTCTCATTTTTTACACCCCGTTTGTTTTTTGTTATTTTACTACCCTTGTCCCCTGTTGTCAACAAGGCTTTTTCGCAAATTTCATCATGCCCGGCAAGCCGTCATGTTTTTCAAGGCCTTCCGACGCGCCGTCGTAAAATATCCGCCGCCGTTTTTAAGAGGATTTGATTTTTTCGCCGTTCTGTTTAATAATCCGATTAAATTCAGCAAAAAGGGATTATGTGAAAAAATCGGGAAAAATAAGAATGATAAAGTTTATCAGATAAGGAATGACTTAAAATGAAAAATGCCAAAAAGAAAACAAGGGTCAGAATATGGAGCTTTGCCCTGGCGGCGGTATTGGTGCTTGCGGGATTTACCGTGAGCGGCTATGCCTCGGCCGCCGAATACAGCACGAGGCTGGGCATAACCTACGAGCGAAATTTATCCGAGCTTTCGGAGCATATCGACAATATTGAAACCGACCTTTTAAAGGGCAGATATGCCGTCACACCGTCGGGAGCCTCAGAGCTTTCCATGAAGCTTTGGAGCGAGGCTCTTTCGGCAAAAACCTGTCTGTCGGGACTGCCCACAAGCGGCACCGAGCTTGACAACACCTATAAATTTCTTTCTCAGGTCGGTGAGTTTTCACTCTCTCTTGCAAAAAAAATATCGCAAAACGGCCAGATTTCCGAGCAGGAGCGGGATGAGCTTGAACAGCTTCTTGATTACGCAAGGCAGATAAACGGCGAGGTCACCGAGCTTTGCGTGACCATGAACGACGACGGAAAATGGGCCGACAGCATCAGGAATTCCATTTACAAAAACGACGGACAGGTATCGGCCGACTTAAACGAGGGCTTTAACAATGTTGAGGAGCATCTTTCAAACTTTCCCACCCTTCTTTACGACGGTCCCTTTTCCGATCACATTTTGCAGGCTAAAGCAAAATTCCTTGAAGGTAAAGGCGATGTGACGGCCGATTCGGCAAGGCATACGGCGGCAGAGCTTCTCGGCACAGCGGACGAAAATCTGTCCGACGGCGGCGAGGAAAACGGAATTATACCGAGCTACAATTTTCATTATAACGACAGCCGTGTTTCCGTAACCAAGGCGGGTGGATACTGCTCCTATATTCTGAACAGCAGGGAGATTTCCGACGCGGTATACGGATATGACGAATGTCTTGAAAAAGCAAGGGCCTTTTTAAATCAGCTTTCCCTTGGGGAATTTAAGGAAAGCTATTTTGCCTTAAACGAAGGGGTTTGCGTCATCAATTTTGCATACACAGAGCAAGGTGTTGTATATTATACCGACCTTGTGAAGGTGGGGGTGGCCACCGATACCGGCGAGATAGTCTCCCTTAACACCCAGGGGTATATTATGAATCATACCGAAAGAAGCTTTGATATACCCAAAAACAGTATTTCTTCGGCAAGGCAAAAGCTGTCCCCCGCTCTGACCCCAAAATCCGAAGGATTGGCGGTCATTCCCCTGGACACCCAAAAGGAAAAGCTGTGTTATGAATTCCTTTGCGACGGGCAAAACGGCGAGGAAATACTTGTTTATATAAACGCCGATACCCTTGAGGAGGAAAAGATCCTTGTCGTTCTTAAAACCGACGGCGGAACGCTGACGAAATAACAGCCACAAAAACCGCACGGCCCCGCAACGGGCGGGAAAAGCCGTTTTTTGTACCGTTCTTTCCCTCTTTCCTTGCCGACGGTACCCCTCGGGGACGGCAAGCGGTTTTTCCGCTATCCGCAATCATATTCGACAAATTCCGACTTTGCTATTGAAAGCCGCATAAAAAGGATGTATAATCTAAATGGTATTGTACCGTGCATAGCTGCCCGATTGCCGAAAGACTTTGTTCGGCAGGGCTTTTAAGGCGATTTTCAAACGCTTTTAATCGGTACAGTTCAAAAAACGAAAAAGAGGGAATGTTTTTTGAAGATTATAATTATCCGACACGGCGACCCCGATTATGAACACGACACACTGACTCAAAAGGGCATTAAAGAGGCCGAGCTTTTAACCAAAAGAACGGTTACTATGGGTATAGACGAAATATGGTGCTCGCCGCTCGGGCGGGCAAAAGCCACGGCCGAGGGCACGGTAAAGGCTCTCGGTATAAAACCGAGAATAGAAAACTGGCTGAGAGAGTTTGACGCTCTCGTTCCCCAGCCCGAAACGGGAAATTTAAGCTATGCCTGGGATTTCCGCCCGAGATTTTACCAAAACGACGACCTTATCTATTCCGACAGATGGATGGACTCTCCCCTTTACAACACCGAGGATTTTAAGATAAAATATGAGCAGCTTTGCCGAGGAATCGACGAAATGCTGGCCGCCCACGGATACAGGAAAAAGGGGCGTATTTTTACCACCGACAAGGGAAACGACGATACCGTTGCCCTCTTTTGTCATTTCGGTGTGGAGGGATTTATTCTTTCCTACCTTTTCAGCACCAGCCCCCACTTTTTCCACCAGAATTTTGTCGCCCTGCCCACATCGGTGACCACAATATACACCGAGGAGCGAGAGGAAGGAATCGTTGCCTTCCGCTGCTGCGGATACGGTGACATTTCCCACCTTTACGCCGGTAATGAGCCGCCCTCATTTTCGGCGAGATTTTGCGAGAAATTCGATTCTCCCGACCGTCACGATTGAATTTAAAGGCTTAAAGACACTTAAATAAAAAGCAAGCGCGGTGCCCCTCAATGACTGTCGGGCGCCGCGCAAAAATTTTGCAATAAAAAACGGGCGCACAGCAGGATTAAATCCCCTGCCGACGCTCGTTTTATTTTTTGTTGTGCTCAGCCGTTTCCCTTCCTTATCGGACAAAGCCGATCCTTATACCCGCTTGGAAAGAGCCAACCGCTCTTCACTCGGCAACCGCCGTTTTAAATCCGCTCTGCTGTTTGTCTGTGTTTTCTTCCTCATTTTTTGCGGGAAGAAGATTGGTCATGCTTTCAAGGCTTATGCCAAGGGTGGAGGTGTTGTGCAAAAGCGCCGAAAAGGTCGGTTGAATGACCCCCGTTACCCCTAAAAGTATCAGCAGGAAATTAAATCCCACGATAAACCGATAATTCCTGTCGATTCGGGACATAAGCTCGGTCGAAAGCCTTCTTAAAACCACAAGCTGAGAAAGATCCTCCGACGAAACGGTTATGTCGGCGACCTCCCGCGCAATGGCCGCGCCGCTGTTAATGGCGATACCTGCGTCGGCCTCCGAAAGGGCGGGAGTGTCATTTATTCCGTCGCCTATCATTATTACGCACCGACCGGCCTTGCGCTCGTTTCGTATGAACTCGGCCTTATCCTCAGGCAGCACCTCGGCATAATATTCGTCCACGCCGACGGTTTTGGCCACTGCCGCCGCCGTTTTGCGGTTGTCCCCCGTCATCATGACAACCTTGCTTATACCTAAATCGTGCAGGCTGTCAATGATGTCTCTTGCCTCGGCTCTCAAGGGATCGTAAATACATATAACCGCCCTGAGCACACCTGAAACGGCAAGATAAAGGTGAGAATATTCATCCGAAAGGCTCTTGAATTTTTCCCTTTCATCGGGTGGGATGATACAGCCCTCGTCCTCGAAAACAAAATGATAGCTTCCGATGACAACCTTTTTCTCCTCCACCGTGCTGGAAATTCCGTGGGCAACGACATATTCCACCCTTGAATGGTATTCCTCATGATTAAGCCCCCGCTTTTTAGCCTCCTCAACAACGGCGTTGGCAAGAGAATGGGGATAGTGCTCCTCAAGGCAGGCGGCAAGGCGAAGCATTTCGTTTTGTTCCCCGCCCGAGAAGGTCACGATTTCCGCAACCGTAGGCCTTGCGTAGGTCAGGGTGCCCGTTTTATCGAAAACCACCGTGTCGGCATTGGCCACCGCCTCAAGTAAACGGCCGCCCTTGACCGAAATGTTATGTTTATTGCCCTCTCTCATGGCAGAAAGCACGGCAATCGGCATGGAAAGCTTCAGCGCACAGGAAAAGTCCACCATAAGCACCGACAGCATTTTTGTTATGCTGCGGGTAAGAAGATATGTAAGCACCGTGCCGCCGAGGGTCAGCGGAACGAGACGATCGGCCAGTCTTGCGGCCTTGTCCTCTGCAGTGGATTTGAGCTTTTCCGACTGCTCTATCATTTTGACAATACGGTCGTATCTTCCGCCGCCGGCAGTCTTTTCGACGAGGATGGTACATTCCCCTTCCTCAACCACCGTTCCGGCGTAGGCATAACTGCCGTTTACCTTTCTGACCGGCAGTGATTCACCGGTCATAGAGGCCTGATTGACCATGGCCTCGCCGTCGCACACCTTTCCGTCGAGAGGTATCATGTTGCCGGTGCGCACGACAATTCTGTCTCCGGCCGAAATGTCGCAAAGCGGCAGCAATACCTCCCCTTCTTCGGCCTTTACCCATGCCCTGTCAACATTTAAAGCCATTGCTCCCGCAAGGTCGGAAACCGATTTTTTATGGGTCCAGTCCTCAAGCATTTCACCGAGCCCAAGCATAAACATAACCGAGCCTGCCGTTCCGAAATCCCTTCTTATGAGCGAAACGGCAACGGCAGTCGCGTCCAGCACCGAGACCGACAGTTTTCCGTCAAGCAGAGATTTAACCCCCGCTTTTATGTATTTGACCGAGCGGAAAATTGCAATGGCCGACCGCACAAACGAGGGTAAAAAGAGCTTTGAAGCAAATCGGCGAAGCACCGAAAAGACAAGCCTATCCTCAAAATCGCGGTTGAGCTGACGGGATGTGCGGTCGGGAACAAGTCCCCTGCTTTCGGCATTTTCAAAGGAAAAACGGGCAAGAGCCGATATAACATCCGACCGAGAACAGCCATAAAAGATGACGGCATCGGCCGTACGGTCGAAAACCTTGACATCCTCAACTCCGCAAACCGATTTTAAATAATACTCGGCAAGGTCGGCCTGCCGCAAAGACATTTTTGAAAGGCAAAAATGAATTCTTATTCTGCCCTTTGATTCGTGCAGAACCTGACACTTCATAAATCTGTACCTCCGAAAAAAGAGAGTCAAAAAGACTTAACCCCGGCACGAAAAAAGCGTGCGGCAAGGTCGACCCGACGGCCGCCGCACACCGAAAAAGTCCTTTACAGGCGCTTTACGGCTCGTCGGCGGTCGCAGGCCTTTGCCCGACTCTCTTAAAAACTCAAAAGAAATATTTACTCGGCTGTCTTTTCAGCCTCGGCACCGTCACAGCATTCGCCGGAGCAGTCCTCAATGACTTCCTTTTCGGCGGCGCATTTTTCGTTAAGATCCTTTGCGTCGGCCAAAATGTCCTCGGCATTTTCCTTAATGGCCGTAACCTTGGTCATAATTTCCTCTTTGGCTCTGAGCGCTGCGGCGGCGGAATAGGTATATACCTTTCTTGCCTCGCGGCTGCCGAGAATTTTAAGTCCGGCGGTTCCGAACAGCACACCGCCCGCAAAAAGTCCTAATTTTCCTAAACAAAACTTCATTTTTAAAACCTCCGTTCAAAATTTCAAAAGAAGGAAATATAAACCCGATATTCAGGTTTTTCCCTTTTTATGAAATAATTTTATCACCCCAAAAGGGCATTGTCAATCAAGTCAAAAAAATTTTACATTTTATCGTGTGAACACACATAAAAACATGCCGTACGAAAAATCGGTATATGCTTTACGAAGGGCGTTGCCGCCGCCCCATAAAAGAACCGTTTTTTTAAAACATAACAAAGCAACGGTGGAACGCCGCAAGAATATCCCGCGAAAAAGTACAAGAAAAAGCCGTCCCGAAGGGGACGGCATGGGTTTAAAAAATATTGCTCAAACAGAAGGCAGTTGTGCGGGAGCGTGTTAATTTTTGAGGCTCTGCAAGGGCGCCGGAAGCCTTCCCCCGCGGGAAATGAAGGTCAGCGGAGAGGCTGTATTGACCCTCATGACGGGGCCGCTTCCGAGCAGGCCGCCGAAGGACAGCTCCTCCCCCTCCTTTTTGCCGATGGCGGGAATAAGGCGCACGGCGGTGGTTTTGGAATTGACCATTCCGATTGCCGCCTCGTCGGCGATTATTCCCGAGATGACCTCCTCGGGCGTATCCCCGGGAATGATAATCATATCAAGTCCCACCGAGCAAACAGCCGTCATAGCCTCCAGCTTTTCTATCGAAAGACACCCTGATTTTGCGGCGGCGATCATTCCCGCGTCCTCGGATACGGGGATAAAGGCTCCCGAAAGACCGCCCACATGGGAGGAGGCCATGACCCCACCCTTTTTGACCGCGTCGTTAAGCATGGCCAGGGCGGCGGTGGTTCCGCAGGCTCCGCACCGTGAAAGACCCATTTGCTCAAGTATATGAGCCACCGAGTCCCCCACCTCGGGGGTGGGCGCAAGTGAAAGGTCGACAATGCCGAAGGGCACGCAAAGCCGTTTTGAAGCCTCCATTGCCACAAGCTGACCCATTCTTGTAATTTTAAAGGCGGTGCGCTTTATAACATCGGCAAGGCCGTCTACGGAACAGTCTCCCGCCTTTTCGAGAGCGCATTTAACAACGCCGGGACCCGAAACACCCACATTGATAACACAATCGGGCTCTCCCACTCCGTGGAAGGCACCCGCCATAAAGGGATTGTCCTCGGGGGCGTTGCAAAGGGTGACAAGCTTTGCGGCTCCGATACAGTCCCGATCCTTTGTCAGCTCTGCCGCCGCCTTGACCGCCCTTCCCATCATTTTTACGGCGTCCATATTAATGCCGGCCTTGGTGCTTCCCACATTGACCGAGGCGCAGATATGCTCGGTCTCGGAAAGGGCGGCGGGGATGCTCTCTATAAGGGCATAATCCCCGTCGGAAAAGCCCTTTTGCACAAGTGCCGAATATCCTCCGACAAAGTTGACCCCCAGCTCTCTTGCCGCTTTTTCAAGGGTCTTGGCAAATTTGGTTATGTCGGAGGAGGGGCAGGCCGAAGCCAGCATTCCGATAGGAGTAACCGAAATGCGGCGATTGATGATGGGAATGCCGTATTCGCTTTGAATTTGGTCGCACACCGGCACAAGCCGCTCGGCATAGCCGGTTATTTTGTCGTATATTTTGTCGCAGGCCTTGTCGATGTCGCTGTCGATACAGCTCAACAAGGATATTCCCATTGTAACGGTACGAATATCAAGGTGTTCCTCCCGTATCATGTTTATGGTTTCCATTATGTCGGAGGGATTAAGCATATAAACTTCCTTTCTGCCTCGCCAAGTTTCCGCTTAGCAGGATTGTTTTTTCAGAGTATTCTAAAATATTTTCTTCCCTTACAGCAAAATCAGATGCGGTGCATGGAATTAAAAATATCCTCGTGCATTGCGTTGACGGTCATTCCGATCTCGCTTCCCGCCTTTTGAATTGCAACGGCAAACTCCGAAAACGGAACGGTGCATTTGTCGATTTCAACCTGCATGACCATGGTGAACATTCCGTCCACCACCTTTTGGTTGACATCAATAATGTTGATGTTGCTGTCGGCGCAAAGTCCGGCAATTTTAGCAAGGATACCTACCCTGTCGGATCCGATGACCGAAATAATGGCTCTCATTTGTTAACTCCTCCGTTGAAAATCTTTTGATATAAGCGCTTTGTATATAAAGTAAAGCTCTTGCAAAACCGATTATACCACAAAATTTATCTATTAACAAGATTTTCGGTAAAAAACTCTGTTATTTTTTAATTTGTTGTGGTATAATAACATGCAACAATATATTTATACGAGGCGAAATGTAATGAACTATAAAAATATTGTGGATTTTCACATTCATACCGACAATTCCGACGACGGATTTGACCCGGTCATGCTTATGTGCGAGCACGCCGTCAGTGCGGGACTTCGCGCCGTCGCCATAACCGACCACTGCGAATGCAGCCGCTACCGTGCCGAAACATACCGTTTTGACAAGGCCATACGCCAAAGCTTTCTTGAAGCGAAAAAGGCAAAGGGCGCCTTTGCAAACCACCTCATCATTATGGCGGGAATCGAGCTCGGTCAGGCAACCCATGATTTTGACGCCGCATACGACGCTTTGGGCGCAAACGAATATGATTTTGTGCTGGGCAGTATGCACTGTCTTAAAGGTCAGCCCGACTTCTGGCAGGTCGATTATGAAAAGAACGATCCCTTTGAGTTTTTCGATATGTACCTCGATCAGCTCTACGACCTTGTTAAATGGAACGGATTTGACAGTCTCGCCCACCTGACCTACCCCCTTCGCTACATAAACGGCGAGCATCACTTCGGCCTCGAGCTTTCAAGCTATGCCGAAAAGGTTGACGAAATATTAAAGCTGCTTGCCAAAAACGAAAAGGCGCTTGAGATAAACACCTCCGGCTACCGTCAGGCATACGGAAAGCCCCTGCCCGATTTTGATGTGGTTAAAAAATTCAAGGAGCTGGGCGGAAGATACATAACCTTCGGTTCGGACGCC
Source organism: uncultured Eubacteriales bacterium (assembly GCA_934486455.1). Taxonomy (GTDB): domain Bacteria; phylum Bacillota; class Clostridia; order Oscillospirales; family Acutalibacteraceae; genus UMGS1484. The sequence goes on along the minus strand of CAKSPR010000045.1, from coordinate 4,780 downwards.
CACCACGCGACCGATGTCGGAAAAAACATCGCCGACGGAATGGATTTGGCCAAGGCCGCCGGATTTTCCTATCTCACCATTTACGAGCAGCATGTACCCATGCTCGTTCCGATAATTTAATTTGGTTTGATTTGTTCTGCCGACCGTGCAAGCAAATAAATTCAACCGCATCTTCCCATAAAACGAACTTTCCCCGAAACCGCAATTTCTCTTTAACCGCAGCCCCTTCGAAGCCCCGGCCCCTTTCGAAGCCTCAACCTCTCTTAAACCGAAGCCCTTCCGAAACCGCAGCAAATATAACCGCAGAAGATATGACTACCGCAATTTTAAACAGAACGGAGAATTGATATGGATAAGCTTGCAAAACTGCTTTTTAAAAACGCCAGATATTCGGTGACCGACCTTGCGGCCATGCTTGACACAACCGAGCAGGACGTCAGGGAACGCATCAAAAAGCTTGAAAACGACGGCGTTATCAACGGATACAAAGCCCTTATAAACTGGGAAAAGCTCGGAGACAAGCGCATTACCGCCATGGTCGAGCTTAAAGTCACCCCCCAGCCCGACGCAGGCTATGAAGAGCTTGCAAAAAAGATAATGCAATTTGACGAGGTGTCGGATCTGTGCCTGATGTCGGGCGCATACGATTTTCTCGTGACCGTTAAGGCAGACGATCTCCAGTCGGCGGCAATGTTTGTTTCCCACCGCCTTGCTCCCATCGAAGGAGTCACCTCCACAACAACCCATTTTATGCTCAGAAACTATAAGCAGATGGGTGCAAGAATATGCTATAACACCAAGGACGACAGGGGGATATTGTCGTTTTGATGAATTACGATAACATACTTAATCCAACCACCGTTGCCCTCAAGCCCTCGGGAATAAGAAAATATTTCGACATTGCGGGAACAATGGACGATGTAATTTCCCTCGGTGTGGGCGAGCCGGATTTCTACACCCCCTGGCACATTCGCCAGGCGGGCATTTCTTCTCTCGAATCGGGATACACAAGATATACCGCAAACGCCGGCCTTGCAGAGCTTCGGGAGGAAATCGCAAAATATTACGAGCGCAAGTTCAATGTGAAATACAGCGCCGAAACCGACACCCTCGTAACCGTCGGCGGATCGGAAGCCATCGACGCCTGTTTTCGCGCTCTTGTTTCGCCCGGCGACGAGGTAATTGTGCCCGAGCCGAGCTTTGTTTGCTATTCCCCTCTTGTCAGCCTTTGCGGCGGACATCCCGTTCCCCTTAAAACCACAGTTGAAAACGATTTCCGCATAACCGCCGAGCAGCTTAAATCGGTCATTTCCCCAAAAACCAAGCTGCTTGTTATCCCCTATCCCAACAACCCCACCGGCGGAATAATGGAAAAGCATGATCTTGAGGCAATTGCCGAGGTTTTGCGGGATACAAACATAATGATACTCTCGGACGAAATATACGCCGAGCTGACCTACGGCTCGAAGCACCATGTTTCCATTGCCTCTATCGACGGAATGAAGGAAAGAACGGTCATTGCCAACGGATTTTCCAAAACATATTCCATGACCGGCTGGAGACTCGGATATGCGCTCGGACCCAAGGAAATAATAAAGCAGATGACCAAAATTCATCAGTTCGGAATAATGAGCGCCCCCACCACCTCTCAGTTTGCCGCCATCGAAGCTCTTAAAAACGGTGACAGCGACATTGCAAAGATGCGGGACGAATATGATATGAGAAGGAAATTTCTCATAAAGGGGCTTAAAAAGGCGGGGCTTGACTGCTTTGAGCCGCTGGGCGCATTTTACGCCTTCCCCGGCATCGAAAAAACGGGGCTCACATCGGATGAGTTTTGCGAAAGACTGCTCTATTCCAAGCATGTTGCGGTTATCCCCGGGACGGCCTTCGGTCAAAGCGGAGAGGGTCACATAAGGGTTTCCTACTGCTATTCTCTCGACCACCTTAAAACCGCTCTCGAAAAGATCGGAGAGTTTATGGGTGAAATATGAAAAAGCTCTCCTTAGAAGCCTATGCAAAGCTTAATCTCACCTTAGACTGTATCGGAAAAAGGGACGACGGTTATCATGAGCTTTGCTCGATAATGCACCCCGTTTCCCTTTGCGACATCATAACCGTCGAAAAAACAGGGCGAAGCGGCATTGCCGTTAACTGCGACGGTGTTAAAAAAGAGGACAACCTTGTTTTTAAGGCGGCTGAGGCTTTTTTTGAAAAGACCGGCATCCCGCGTGATGACAGAGGCATTGAAATAACGGCGGAAAAGCACATTCCCCTGCTTTCGGGCATGGGCGGCGGAAGCACCGACGGCGCGGCGGTCATCAACATTTTAGACCGTCTTTACGAAACCCGCCTTTCAGACGGGCAAAAAATCGACCTTGCAAAGGGTCTCGGCGCCGATGTGCCCTTTTCGCTTTTTCAAAAGACCGCCGTCGCAACAGGAATAGGAGAAAAGCTTGAATTTATCGACAATTTTCCGCAGTTTTACTTTGTGCTTGTAAAGCCCTGCGAAAAAGGCTCGACCGCCGATATGTATAAAGCCCTCGACAGCCGCGGCGGTCTAAACGGAGGTTACACCGAGAAGGCGCTTTCGGCCTTAAAAAACGGTGACATCAAAAAGGGCGCAGGCTTTTTTAAAAATGATTTTGCTCTTTGCCAAGAGCCCGATTATATTTCGAAAATAGGAAAATCGGCCGAAGCCTTCGGCGCTCTTACCACCTCCCTCACCGGCAGCGGACCTACCTGTTTTTCGGTTTTTGAGGACAAAAACAGTTGTCGCGGCTTTTTCGAGCACATTTCAAAGAAATTTAAAAATGTTTTTCTTGCAAAATCGGTCGGATAGGTATACAATACAGTGTGGTGTGCCGAAAAACGGCTCACATCTCGCTTAGCCTGTTTAAACGGTTCAATAATATAATCTCAGCATAATCAGTTTAAAATAGCGGTAAAACGCTTTTACCAATTCCCGAAAGGAGATAAAAAAATGACTTATTCACAGGAAGTCGAAAATATGTGCGTAGTCGCAAAGGGTCCCCACCACGGACCTGCTCCCATTCCCGAAGAGGGAAAATGGATTGAAGCCAAGCAGATAACCGATATTTCCGGTTATACTCACGGCGTTGGTTGGTGCGCTCCCCAGCAGGGCGCCTGCAAGCTCTCTCTCAATGTTAAAAACGGCATTATCGAGGAGGCTCTCGTTGAGACGGTGGGATGTTCAGGAATGACCCATTCGGCAGCTATGGCGGCCGAAATTCTTCCCGGAAAGACCGTTCTCGAGGCTCTTAACACCGACCTCGTTTGCGACGCCATCAACACCGCAATGCGCGAGCTGTTCCTTCAGATCGTATACGGCCGCACCCAGTCGGCATTTTCCGACGACGGTCTTGTAATCGGCGCAGGCATGGAGGATCTCGGTAAGGGCGCCCGTTCCATGGTCGGAACCATGTACGGCACAAAGGACAAGGGCGTTCGCTACCTCGAAATGACCGAAGGATATTGCACAAGAATGGCTCTCGACGAGAAGGGCGAGGTTATCGGCTACGAGTTCGTTTCCCTCGGAAAGATGACCGACTTCATCAAAAAGGGCATGGAGCCCAACGAGGCATACAAGAAGTCCATGGGTACCTACGGCAGATTTAACGAGGCCGCAAAATATATCGACCCGAGAAAAGAATAAGAAGGAGGAATATTCTAATGGCACAGTTTGAAGGTTATGAAAGACGCGAGGCCAAAATCCTCGAGACTTTAAAGAAATACGGAATTTCCTCTATCGACGAATGCAAGGAAATTACCGATGCAAAGGGTATTGATGTCGACCAGATCGTTCGTTCGACCCAGCCCATCTGCTTTGAAAATGCCATCTGGGCATACACCGTCGGTTGCGCTATCGCCATCAAAAAGGGCTGCGTAAAGGCCGCCGATGCCGCCGCCGCTATCGGTGAGGGACTTCAGTCCTTCTGTATTCCCGGCTCTGTTGCCGAAAACCGCAAGGTCGGTCTCGGCCACGGAAATCTCGGCAAAATGCTCCTTTCGGAAGAAACCGAGTGCTTCTGCTTCCTTGCGGGACACGAATCCTTTGCCGCCGCAGAGGGCGCAATCAAAATCGCTCTTAACGCCAACAAGGTCAGAAGTAAGGATCTTCGCGTTATACTCAACGGCCTCGGAAAGGACGCCGCTTATATCATTTCGAGAATTAACGGCTTTACCTATTGCGAAACCGAATTTGACCCCTACACCGAGCAGGTCACCGTTAAGGAGGAAATCGCATTTTCCAAGGGCGACCGCTCGAAGGTTAAATGCTACGGAGCAGACAATGTTCCCGAAGGCGTTTCCATCATGAAGCTTGAAAATGTCGGCGTTTCCATCACCGGCAACTCCACCAATCCCACCCGCTTCCAGCATCCCGTCGCCGGCACCTACAAGAAGTGGTGTGTCGAAAACGGCGTGAAATACTTCTCGGTTGCCTCGGGCGGCGGTACAGGCCGTACCCTCCACCCCGACAATATGGCCGCCGGCCCCTCCAGCTACGGCATGACCGACACCATGGGTCGTATGCATTCCGATGCTCAGTTTGCCGGATCCTCCTCCGTTCCCGCCCATGTTGAAATGATGGGACTTATCGGAATGGGCAACAACCCCATGGTCGGAGCTACCGTTGCCTGCGCCGTTGCGGTTGAAGAGGCTTCTAAATAAGCTTCCCTTGGGGTTTGCTTAGCTTTATAAAAAATTTAAAGCCGTCTGACAAAAGTCAGACGGCTTTTTTCGGCATTTGCGCGGCGGC
>CAKSPR010000044.1 GCA_934486455.1 uncultured Eubacteriales bacterium | reverse complement strand
CCGACAGGGACGGCAAAATCTCATCGAGCGACGCTCTGCTCGTACTGCAAAATGTCGTTGGACTTGCGGATTTTGACGAACAGACAGGGATAATTGCCGATGTGGACGGAGACGGAAGCATTTCCTCCTCCGATGCCCTTCTTATACTTCAAAAAACGGTGGGGTTGATTGATGCCTTTCCGTGTGAAAATAAGAACTGATTTGCATTATGGGCGGTTTTTCTTAAAATAATGATATAAGCCGCCGCCAGCATAAAATATGACTGCATCATTATACAGCAAAGAATAAATACGGCGCCGCGGCAAAATCCGCACGGTGCCCAAACAAAATTTTTCGGCCGAAAAACAGCCGGCCAAACCTTATCGGAGTGAACAAAATGAAACTAAGACCCCCTGCATACCCCCTAATCACCGTTGACCCTTATTTTTCCGTGTGGTCGCAGACCGACAATCTTTACGACAGCAATACCGTCCACTGGACAAGCAGCGAAAATCCCATTTCGGGCACGGTGACGGTTGACGATGAGACCTTCCGTTTTATGGGTCTTTCGGAGCATAAGGAAATAAAACAGATATACAGCGATGTGTCGGCGCTTGTGACCGATTATGTTTTTGAAAACAGAAAAATCGTGTTGAAAATCAGCTTTTATTCCACCCTTTTCCCCGCCGACCTCTATCGACTTTCCCGCCCCGTTTCCTTTATGAAGGTAAGCTGGGACTCCAACGACGGCGGCGCACACATCGTTTCGGTCAAGCTTTCTGTTTCGGAAGAAATTTGTATAAACAAGGCCGGCGAGACCCCCGTTTTTGCCCAGACGATTGAGCTGCCTAACGGGCGAGGCGCCGCAAAAATCGGAAGTGTATATCAAAAAATGCTCGAGCGCAAGGGCGATGATCTCAGAATCGAATGGGGATATTTTTACCTTTGCGGTCCAAAAAACGCCGAATATAAGCACGGAGAAAGCAACGGAAAGACCTATGTTTCAACCGAGTTTTCCCTTGACCCGTCCGTGGAATACGACGTGCTTTTCGCATACGACGACGTAAAGTGTCTTAAATATTTCGGAAAATCGGCAGACGCCTATTGGAAGACCAAGGGGATTTCCATTGAGGAGGCCGTTTGCGAGGCCGAGGCCGAAAGCGACGACATGCTTTCGAAATGCCGCGAGCTTTCACAAGGCGTTACCGACGACGGTGAAAATGCAGGCGGAGAAAAATATGCCGAGCTTCTCTCTCTTGCCTTCAGACAGACCGTTGCCGCTCACAAGCTGGCCGTGGACGAAAACGGTGAGATAATCTTTATTTCGAAGGAGTGCTTCAGCAACGGCTGTGCAGCAACCGTGGATGTGACATATCCTTCGGCACCCTTCTTCCTGCTTTACAATCCCGAGCTTTTAAAGGGCATGCTTCGCCCCGTTTTCAAATATGCCGCAAGCGACGATTGGAAATTTGATTTCGCTCCTCACGACGTGGGAACATATCCCCTTGTAAACGGCCAGATGTACGGTGTTCCCGAAAGCAAGACCGACGAGCAGTTTTTGTCCTTTCAGATGCCGGTTGAGGAATGCGGAAACATGCTCATTATGATGGCCAACATCGCCCTTATCGAGCAGTCCACCGAATTCTGTGAGAAATACTATTCCCTTCTCGACAAATGGGTTGAATACCTCATAAAATTCGGAAAGGATCCCGAAAACCAGCTTTGCACCGACGATTTTGCCGGTCACCTTGCCCATAACTGCAATCTGTCGATTAAGGCCATTATGGGTATCGCCGGATATGCTAAAATTCTTCTTGCAAAGGGCGACGATGAGAGAGCATACAGGCTTATGAACACGGCAAAAGAAATGGCCGAAAGCTTTGTAAAGCGCGCCGCAAACGAGGACGGAAGCTTCCGCCTCGCATACGACCGCCCCGACACCTTCAGCATGAAATACAACATTATTTGGGACAAGCTTTGGAACACAAAGCTCTTTGCCCCCAGCATGATCTATTCCGAATTCTGCTCGGACAAAAAGCGTTTTAACGCCTACGGTATGCCTCTCGACAACCGCGACACATACACAAAATCCGATTGGACGGTATGGACGGCCGCTCTTTCCCCCACCAAGGAGGAATTCGAGAAGTTTATCGCTCCCATGTGGGAGGGCTACAATGTTTCAAAATCGAGGGTGCCCATGACCGATTGGTACGATACGGTCACCGGCTCCATGATAGGCTTCCGTCATCGCTCGGTTCAGGGCGGCCTGTTTATAAAGCTTTTGGAAGGAAGATTTTAAAATGGTTTCTTCCCTTTCATCCGCCTGCCCCTCCGCCTCTATGACCCCACATCTGACCCTTGAAGAGCTTTACGGAAAAGACGGTTTTCCCGACGCCGCCGCAAGGGTAAAAAAGCTTAATGATGAGTTCTTTGAGCATTTTTCCGAGGCTCCCGACCATCTCTTTTCGGCACCCGGGCGCACCGAGATCGGCGGAAATCACACCGACCACCAAAACGGCTGCGTCCTTTGCGGAAGCGTCGATCTTGACATGCTGTGCTTTGTCAAGGCAAACGGCACAAGCGAGGTCAGGCTTTATTCCGAGCAATTCCCCCCGGTGATATGCGACCTTTCCGAAACCGAGCCGATTGAAAGCGAGTTCGGAAAATCCGACGCTCTTATAAAAGGTGTTGCCGCCGCTTTGAGAGAAAAGGGATATGCCGTCTCGGGATTCGACGGAATGATGACCTCCCGCATACCCGCGGGAATGGGGCTTTCCTCTTCGGCCGCCTTCGAGATACTTGTGGGTACGGTTTTTTCGGTGCTTTTCTGCGGCGGAGACATTTCCCCCGTCGACCTTGCCAAGGCCGGAAAATACGCCGAGCAAACCTTTTTCGGCAAGCCCTGCGGCCTTATGGATCAGATAGGCTGCGGCGTGGGCGGATGCGTTTTTGTGGATTTTAAAAAGGAACAATCTCCGAAAATCGAAAATATCACGGTCGATTTTTCAAGGCTCGGACTTGTGCCCTGCGTTATAAATACGAGATCGGGTCACTCCGATCTGACCGACGATTATGCCGCCATAAGAAACGAGATGGAGCAGATAGCCTCCCATTTCGGTAAAAATAAGCTTAGATTTGTAAAAAGCGAGGATTTTTACGACCGTCTGCCTCTTTTAAGAAAAAAATACGGCGACCGCGCCGTCCTTCGCGCAATGCATTTCTTCGATGAAAACGAGCGGGCACGAGCGGAATTTAACGCCCTTAAAAACGGCGATAAAAAGCTTTTCCTCGACCTTGTAAATCGGTCGGGGCGCTCTTCCGAAAGCTGTCTTGAAAACATATGGTCGACAAAAGACGAAAAGAACCAAGCGGCTCAGTTTACCCTTGCCCTTTGCCGCAGGCTTTTACGGGGAGAGGGCGCTGTCAGAATTCACGGCGGCGGCTTCGGCGGAACGGTACAGGCCTTTGTTCCTATCGAGCGGTTTGACGAATTCAAAAGAGCCGTGGACAAGGTTTTGTCGGTGGGAAGCTGTTGCAGAATATTTATAAGAAAGGTCGGCGGCTGTCTTTTGACCGATGCGAAACAGCCGATCGACTCGGCGGTTATCAATAAATAAGTTTAAGCGCCCTGTTTTTTTAAGACAGGGCGCTTTTTTTAACAGTTATTCAATTCAGCCTCTCGCTCGTTCTAAAGGCAATCCGTAAGATATGCGACCGCCTAAAGGTGAGCAGGTAATTATTCGTTGTCGAATTTGTCGATAATTCCCACCGTTCTTCTGAGAATGAGCAGAGCGTCGATGGCGCTGATATTGCCCGAGACATTAACATCGCAGGAAAGCCTCAGTGCAGGATCAAGCTTTGTTGCCTTAACGGTGTGCTGAAGTACAAGCAGGGCGTCGCCCGAGTCGATAACGCCGTTGCGGTTGGCGTCGCCCGGTTTAAAGTAGCCCTTGTCAAGCTTACAATCGGAAAAAGTCACATCACAGTTTGCAACCGTGACCGAAAGGGTTTGAACATAGTTGCCCTTAAAGCTATGCTTTTTCCTGCCGTTGACATACATCTCATAGTAGTCGCCGTTGACCTTAATGTCGATGTGAACCTTATTGTTTTGGGGCGACCAGGCAAGCGCCTCGGTAACGCCATCCGGCTCTCTGCCCTGGGTATCCTGCGTAAGACCAAACTGGCCGGTATACCAAAAATCGTTTCCGCTCTTGTCCCAAAGCAGGAATCTGGTCGACCAATAATCGTTCATGGTAAAGGCGATAAAGCTGTTGCCCTCGTAGTTATCGTTGACGGTAACATCGGCCGAATAGGTATATTCTCCGAAGCTTGCGGGAATAACAAGGGATTGCTCGTCGGTCGCGGCAATGCGGTAAGTCGTATCGTCGACAGTGGCCGTAACATTGCTTATGCAGGCAACAAAATTCGCGTCATAAACCTCATAAGCCTGTATGCAAAGCTTTTTGACCGATGTAATGTCAATGGGATTGCCGGAGGAATTGGCATAGCCCTCTACGGGGATTTTAATATGGTTCCATGCGTTGCTCTGAAGTGGGGTGTTAAGCACCGAATCGGGCAATTGAGCGGCGTAATTGCCGTATGCGTCTCCCCCGTTTTTAAGCTGGGAGTGATTAAAATCCTGAGACGAAATGGAAATTCGGCGGAGTTTTGACTTGCTGAACATGTCGCCGTTACTCATCCACATGTCGAATTCTATGTATTTGACATTTGTAAAATCAATGCCCCTCGAGTCGATTTTTTCAAAGGAAAGATACATTCCGAGGCCGTCGTTTCCGTTGCTGTAAAAATCGATATAGTCGCTGGGCTGGGTGGTGGAGCTGTAATTCTGATTTTGGAACATGGTCGCTCCCGAATAGCCCACGCCCCAGGACGACAGCTCGGTACAATCCGAAAGGGTAAACGAGCGGTCAAATTTCTTTCCCTTTCCTATTTCCGAAAGCTTGGTTCTTCTGACCTGAGCGGCGTTATAGGGATAGTTCACGCTTGAAAATTCCAGGAAATAATCTCCCGAAACCTCAACGCTGTTCCACACCGAATAGCAGCCGTCGGGAGTGTAGAAAGGAAGGGCCGGGCGGGTAAATGTGTCCTCGTTAAATACCGAGTTGATAGAAAGGGCGGTTTTGGAAACCACCGTTGCCATGTAGGAAACGCCGTCCCCGTCGCCGGTGGCGTCCTGGTCGGTTTGGAAGGATATTGCCATTCTGCCGTCGGGCAGGGTTTTTATATAGGGCGCCCCGGCCTTTTTGCCGCCTTTGTCGGGCACGAAAACATTTTGTCGGAAATCCCAGTTAAATCCGTCGCGGGAGGTGTAAAGCTGGATGACAAAGGGGTGGCCGGAGTAGTTTGTGGCCTCTATGGCCATGGCGTAACCCGACCCATCGGAAAATCTGTCGATAACCGCCATTCCGTCGCGGGAGCGGTGAGCCGTTCCGTTTAAGCAGACAACAAGATCTCCCCATGAGTTGGTCGAAGGGTCATAGGTCATCATTTCGATGTTTTGCGCCGACATACTGCTGACGCTCTTGCCTATACGGTCGGAAGCAAAGTATATTCTTAGCTTTCCGTCGATTACCATGAAGTAAGGCTCGTAAATTCCGCCGCACTCGGAAGAGTTGCTGACGGCGGTGGTGGCCGAATCGACTATCGAATGCTCGCTCCAGGTATATCCGTCGTCGGTGGATTTGGAAACACGGATCTCGGAGGTAAAGTATCCGTTGTTTAAAGCGTTTGCACGATAGGCGCAAAGGAGCTGCCCGCCGAATTCGATGAACGCGGCATTGGCGCAATCCAGGTTGTCGACGGCACCGACTGTTATGGGAGTTTTTGTCCATGTTTTGCCGTTGTCCGAGCTTCGGGTCAGCTTGATCTTGGCTCGGCCTCCATCGTCGTTGGTATCGAAGGCGCAAAGAACGCTTCCCTTACTTGTCGTAAACATTCTCGGATAACAAGCAATGCCGTGTGACGGACGATAGACATCGAAAATCCCGCTGTCGTCAGAGGACTCGGCCGCCGCAGGGAAAGAAGATAATGTTCCGAGCGCAAGCGAAAGGGTTAATACAAAAAGTAAAGCTTTTTTAATGCCGAGAGCAAATTTCATATCACACACTCCTTTTGGTATTGCAGCGAACAAACATATCATTTAATTTATTATATCATGTTATTTCAAAATTTTAAAGTCTTTTTTGCATAATTTACCGCATTTTGTTGCCGTAAAAAATAAAAACGCCGTACATATCACATACATGCGGCGTTTTTGCAGTTTTGAAATTCGTATTTTTTGTTTTTGCGAAAGCGGGGCTTTTCGGTCTTGTTTTTCTGCCTTTTTTACATGGCAAACTGGAAAACGCAAAAGGCGGCGTAAAGAGCAAGAAGCACTATTCCCTGCACCCTCGAAAGCTTTCCTCTGATGAGAGCGGGAACGGTCATTATAAGCATTACCGCAAGCATAAGCGGGCTATCCACCGCAAGGGAGGCGTTCATGCCCGCAATGGTCTTTTCGGCGGGAAGAGCAAAGGGCGAAAGGGTTATGGAAAGGCCGCTTACAAGCACAAGATTAAAAAGATTTGCACCGATTATATTGCCCACCGACAGCGCTCCGTGTCCCTTTATAAGGGAAGTAATGGCCGTCACGAGCTCGGGCAGCGATGTTCCCAGTGCCACAAAGGTCAGTGCAATGACCGATTCGGGCACGCCGAAATGCTGGGCAATGGCCGTTCCCTTGCTTACAAGGAGGTTGGCGCCCACGGCGATAAAAACCGCGCCGATCAAAAGCAGAAGTATATTTTTAAGGGCCGACGGCTCGGCAGACTCACTGCTTTTACCTTCCTCGGCTCTGTCGGTCGGTTTGTCGGTTGTCATGTCCGTTTCCTCGGCCTTAGGGTTAAGGCCGTCTGACGGCTTTTCCCCGTCGGGGATACCCTGCGCCGCGGCTCTCACGGCAAGCTTTGACTGTTTAAGAGCCTGTCTGACGGTGAGGATCATATAAACCGCAAATATAAGAAGCAGCACCGCACCCGCAAGTCGGCTGTAATATCCGCCCGTATAGGCGATGGCAAGGTAAAAGGCGGCGGCAATAAAGAAAAACAGCACCGGAAGCTTTAGAGTGTCTCTTTCGATTTTTGCGGGCTTTATGGCAATTGTCAGCGCCGCAATGAGGGCGGTGTTGCATATTATCGAGCCGATGGCGTTACCGTAGGCAATCTCGCTGTGTCCCGATACGGCCGAGGTGGCCGACACCATGACCTCGGGAAGGGTCGTTCCGATTGAAACGACGGTTGCGCCGATTAAAAGCTCGGGCAGGTGAAAGCGCTTGGCGATGCCCGTAGCGCCGTCCACAAACCAGTCGCCTCCCTTAACAAGAAGCACAAGCCCCACGGCAAACAAAAGATAATTAAGCCACATAATTTTCTCCTTTAAAACGGTTGTTAATATTGTTTTCTGTTATAAAATATTGCTTAAAAAGATTTCTGCTCCGATGGCTATTAATATTATTCCACCGATTACCTCCGCTTTATCGGCCAGTTTCATTCCCGCCTTTTTGCCGAGAACAAGGCCCCCGGTACATAGTATAAAGGTAACGGCGGCAATTAAAAGAGAGGCCGCAAGCGCCATTGTAAAATTATACTCGGCAAAGGCAAAGCCCACCGATAAAGCGTCTATCGAGGTGGCAATACCCTGCACAATCAAAACGGTGGGGGTAAGCCTTTTTACCTCCTCCTTTTCAGGCTCTTTTTTTATGCCCTCAAAAAGCATTTTCCCGCCGATAAAAGCAAGCAGGAAAAGGGCGATAAAGGGAACGAATTTTTCGAAGCTTTTGAATTTTTCCACAAAGGTGTGAACGCAAAGCCATCCGGCAAGGGGCATGAGAGCCTGGAAAAAGGCATATGTTCCCGAAACGGCAAAAGCCTTTTTCTTTGACATTTTCGGCTCATTAAGGCCGTTTGCGACAGACACCGAAAAAGCATCCATCGAAAGTCCCGCCCCGAGAAGCAGGCTGTTTAAGAAAAAAAGTCCGTCCATTATTTTTCTCTCCTGATTTATTTGGCTTTTTGCTGACCGATACCCTCGACAGCACATTCCGCCCCATGCGCCTTTTCCCTTCACGCGCAGGTCTTTTCCTTTTGCAAAAAGAAAACCGAGTATGATTGCCATACTCGGATAAAAACAAGATTGTTCACCCATGTATAGCGCAAGGTTACACATGAGTCTCGCAAATTAAAGCAAACCAGACCTCCTTTCGGCAATGCCGATATCGGTCGAGAATGTTGGCTTGCTGCGGACAAACCGCTTGCTACTCCCTCAAGGAATGTTGAAATTTTATCATACCCTAAGGTCTTTGTCAATAGACAAAGGGGATTTTTTGCCCAAGAATTTCGATTTTTGCCCTTTTGTTCCCCACATATCTTTCTCCGTCAAGGGACCACTCGGTGGGTTTTTCGAATGCGAATTCGGCCTTTGATGTGCGAATAAGAGAAACATTGGCCGTGTCGTATTTGTATGTCAGCAGGCTGTTTATTATTCCCTGAAGCTCAAAAATATTTTTCGGAGATTTTATGAGGAGCATTTCGAAAAGGCCGTCGCTGAAGCTTATATCGGGGCGCCTGAGCTTTATTATTCCTCCCATGGATGTGGAATTTGCCACCGCACCGAAAATATAGTCTCCCGATATTTTTCCGCCGTCGTATGAACAGCTTAGCGTGACGGGTTTTATTTTCATAAGTGCCTTGGGTCCGTCGAGAATATAAGCAAGATGCCCGAGGGCGTTTTTAAGCGATTGGGAGGTCATATATGATGTTTCGGAAAATGCTCCGAAGGAGGCCACATAAACAAAATGCCTTTTTTTATCCATAAATCCCGCATCGTGAAGACGCTTTCGGCCGTTTATTATTCTGCCTGCGGCTTCCAAAGGATTTGACGGCAACTTTAGCCCTGCGGCAAAGTCGTTGGTGCTTCCCGCAGGGATGTAGCCTACTGGAACGGGGCGGCCGCTTTTAAGCAGTCCGTTTACCGTGCGGTTTAAGGTTCCGTCACCCCCGCAGCAAACGATAAGATCGAAATCGCCGCACCTTTCGGCCACATAATCCTCAACCGAGGCTTCCTTTCTCGTCATATAAACGGCGGTCTCATACTTCTCGCCGTTAAAAAGCGAAAGTATGTCGGCCAGAGAGGATTTTATTTTTTTCTGCCCTGCGGCGGGATTGACAACAAAAAGCGCCTTTTTCATATGTCCCTTTCACCCTTCGAGAAGATACAGCCGCAATAATCCTGACGGTAAAGGTCGTATTGCTTTGACAGTATTATCGACCGCTTATATCCCTCTCTTTTTTTAAAGTCAGAGGGAAGGTAGTTTTTATGCTTTCCTCCGATTTCATTAATTATAACGGAGTTTTTATGGGGACTGACCGTTAAGGTGGTTGCAAAGAAATCAAAGTCTCCCTTTTCTGCAATCTCGGCGGCCTCGGAAAGTCTAAGCTCAAAGCATTTTTCGCACCGCGCGCCCCCTTCCCTGCAGTTTTCAAGCCCCTTAACCGCCTCAAAAAAGCGCTGCGGCTCATATTCTCCCTCAAGAATTTTGACGGGATTTTTATACTTTGCCCTTTCGAGAAGCTGCTTTTGGGCAGAAAGACGCTTTTCATATTCCTCGGCCGGCTGAATATTCGGATTATAGAAAAAAAGGGTTATGTCAAAATAATCCGAAAGATATTCAAGCACATAGGAGGAGCAGGGGCCGCAACAGCTGTGAAGAAGCAGTCTCGGCCGCCTTTCCCCGAGGCTTTGTATCAAAGCGTCCATATTCTTTTGTGATGTGGTATCTTTCATATGCTTCATTCCGTAAAGTCAAAACAGTTTTAAAGATCGGTTTTGCTTTTTTCCGCGCGAACAGCAAAAAGCGCATCAATATACATTCCCGTTTTTGCGATAGTCCCGCCAGACATTTTCGAAAAATCCGCCGCCCTGCGGAAGGGGTCTGGGCGGCCGCTCGGAAAATTCGCACTGCACCCCTTGCTCGTCAAAAAGCACCTCGGTAATTTTCGGCTGCGTTTCGGCCGAGGGGGAGGAAAAGCGGAACTGCTCTTCAAGTCCGTTCGGCAAGACGCCGTTTTTGTCGCAGCAGATATAAGAGCCCCGCGAGGCTCCGCCGAGTCTTGCATAATGCTCCATTGCCGAAAGATAAACGAGCTGAGAAACAAGGGTATCACGCAGGCGGAAGGCCTTTGCAAGCCCCTCGCTCCCCCTTGCGCCGACTGAGCTTTCAAAGCCTTTAAGCTGCATTTTTGTTTCTTTTAATGCATCGGCAATTTTTTGCCCGTTTCTGATAGCGCCGCCCTTTTCCGACATTCTTTTTCTCGCGTGGGCGGTTTGAGCTTCCACATTGTTTTCGTTTGAAAGAAGGCTGTCCAAAAGCCTTTGATCGGCCGCCAAAACAGCTTCTGCCGCGGCTTCAAAGCCGCTCCTTTCAGGCGCGCCTCCTCGGTTTTTCGCAATAAATCTTGCGGCTCTTAAAGAGCCCACCTGTCCCGCGTTAAGGGCGCTTCCGCCGGGGCGATACACGCCGTGGGTTCCGGCAGCCTCACCCGCCGCAAAAAGACCCTTAACATCGGTCTGCCACCATAAATCGACCGCAATGCCGCCGTTGTTATGCTGGGCGCAAAGAGCTATTTCCAGCATTTCCTTTCTGATGTCCACACCCTTGTTAAAGTAAAGCTCGATGGCGGGAGAATTCATAAGCTCAAGCCGTTCTATGGGCGTTTCGAAATCAGCCTTTGCCTTTTTAAGATAGTCGGCCGCCGCGGCGTCTAATCTTTCGAAGTCAATTTCCTTTAATCCGAAGGGATTTTCACGGAAATCGAGAAACACCCTTCTGCCTTTAAGCACCCGCTCGCGATAGACCAGCAAATCAATTATCGACGAGCCGTTTTCCACCTTTCGGCAGTCAAAGGGCCACTGGTATCCCTTTAAAAAGACCATTGAAAGAGCCTTGTATTTATCCTTAAAGAAATCCTCTAAAAATTCATACCTGTTTCCGTCGCTGTCCACCGAAACAAACTTGGGAAGCACCTGCATATATGTCCCCGACACATTCCACCTCGGTGCAATTGATGCAAGACCGTATTGCCACTCGGTAAGGTTTTTGCCCTTTGCCCCCGCCCTGAAGGCGGCGCCGCTTGCGCCGTTGTGGCCTTCCGGATAAACGCTGTCGGCGTACATTCCCGCAGGCCCTCCGGTGGCATAGACAACATTTTTGCAGTTAAAAAGCACAAAGCGGCCTTGCTCTTTTGAAAAATCGAGAGCGCAAATTCCCCTTATCTCGTTTTTCTGCCTGTCGGTTATAAGAGAGGTGACAAGGGTCTTGTCGTATATTTTTATGTTAAGCTCCTTTGCCTTTTTTTCAAGGGCCTCGGTCATGCGTTTGGAGGTAAGAGGGCCAACCGATGTGGCTCTGGCATAGGGGTCGTGGTCGGTCTTATAGCCCACATATTCGTCAAAGCGATTGGTGGGAAATTCCACACCAAGCTCACAAAGATTCATAAAGCAGCGCACCGAAAGAGCCGCCTCGCAAAGGGCGTTGTCCCCGTCGGTAAGCATGCCGGCAAAAAGGTTTTTTGCCATTGCGGCGGGGCAATCGGCATCGTCTCCGGAAAGGCTCATTTTATAGTAGGTTTGCTTGTCCGAGCCGGTGTTGCGGGAGGTTCCGCAGTTTACCCCTTCGGTTATAATGGCCACATCGTCTATTCCAAGCTCTTTGAGCCGCACTGCAGCGTTAAATCCTGCCGCGCCGCTTCCGACCACCGCCGTGTTAAGATTTATTACCTCAACGTCTTTACCGTTAATATTCAAGATTATGCTCCTTTTTAAAGTCTCTGAATGTGAAATCCCCCGTCCACATCAATGGACTGGCCGGTCACATATTTAAGCTGTCCCGAGCAAAGCACATATACCGCGTCGGCAATGTCCTCGGGCTTTCCCCACCGCTTTATGGGAAGAAGCCCGCCCTCGATAAGGCTGTCGTATTTTTCCTTAACGGCGGCGGTCATTCCGGTCATGATTATACCGGGGCGGATTTCGTTAACGAGTATTCCCTCCCCCGCCAATCGGTCGGCAAAAAGCTTTGTGACCATGGAAACGCCCGCCTTTGAAATGCAGTATTCGCCGCGGCTTGTGGAGGAGGTATAGGCCGACATGGATGAAATGTTTACGATATATCCTCTGATTCCGTCGCAGGGCTCGTTTGAAAGCATATCCTTGGCGATTATCTGGCTTAAAAACATCGTGCCCTTGGTGTTGATGTCCATAACGCGGTCGTAGCTTTCCTCGGTCATTTCGAGAATGTCGTTTCTGACCTTCGGCGCAACTCCCGCCACATTAACGAGAATGTCTGTTTTCCCGAGAAAGGCTCTTGCCTCGTTCAAAAGAGTCTTGCGGTCGGCGCCGTCGGCAAGATTTCCCGAAAAATATTTAAAGCATCCGCCGAAATCCATAAACTTTTCGGTCACATCGGCACTTGGGCATATATCCATTCCGAGGACCTTTATCCCTGCCGCCGTCAGCTTTTTGACAGTGGCAAAGCCTATCCCCCCGGCACATCCCGTTACAATTGCGGTTTTCATTTAATTCACCTTATCTTTTAAAAATTTGAAGTGTCATTTATGTCTATTTATGTTTCATGTATTGCACGGCAGATAAAACACTTTTTCAGCGTATTTCCCCTGATTGCAATATTATCATTTGCAGTATTCCTTGTAGATGGGCACATATGTTCCGCCGTCGCGTATTACACAGCCGGGTGTGCCTCCCGCCCTCATTATTTCCGTGCATTTGCTGCAGGCAATACATATCTTTTTACTGTCGAATTTATCATCGACAATATCCCTTGCAAAATCGGGATAGGCAAAAATCATTCTGCCGAATCCCGCAAGAGAAAATCCCCCCTGCTCTATAAAGGCCGCCGCAACACCGGGAGCCGCCGCACCGAGGAAGGAAAGCCCCGAGCATATAAGGGCCACCTCGGGATTGGCCTTTGAGAGCTCTGCCGTGCCTTTAAGCATTCTTGAAACGCCCAAAAGAGGGTGCTCCGGGGGTTCATATCCTCCCGCCGCATAGGGGCGGTTGACATGGGGGTTAAAATAAGGATTACCCATGGTTATGTCAAGCAGCTTAACGCCGTAGGAGGCTAAAATTTTAATGAGCCTGTCGGCCTCGGAAAGATCGGGGGTTATGCCCTCCCCCTCCTTAACGCCGAAGCCGTAGGGATAGGGAAATCCGTCATATACATTCATGCGGGAGGTCACCGTAAAGCCGTTGCCGCAGAGGGATATACTGTCCTTTACGCTTTCACGAAGCAGTCTTGTGCGGTTTTCAAAGCTCCCGCCGTATCTGCCCTTTCTTGTATAAGCCGAGAGAAGCTCGCTGTTAAGGTACCGATGACAGCATTTAATATCCACCCCGTCGAATCCCGCCTTTTTCGCGAGAGCGGCGGCGCCCACAAGGCTGTCATGCACGCGGTCAAGCCCCTCGTCGGTTATTATTCTCGATTTATCGATAGGGCCATCCTTTTCGAAAACGGGATTGTTATAGGCAATTATGGGGGCGGGCTTTCCCTCGGGCTTTGAGTATCTTCCCGAGTGGGTTGCCTGCATTATGACCGCCGGCTCATATCCGTTTTGTTTCATTCCCCACTGCTTTATGCTTTCGACAATTTCCTTAAAGCTGTCGAGATTTTTGTCGTTTATGTAAAGCTGGCGGGGATTGGCTCTGCCCTCATAGCAAACGGCGGTGGCCTCAAACCATATAAGTCCCGCGCCGCCCTTTGCAAGCCGCTCATACCGCCTTTTGGTAAGGACATCGGGGCGACCGTCGGCCGTTCCGTCACAGCCCTCCATTGCCTGACAGACAAGGCGGTTTTTAAGGGTGAGATTACTGATTTTAACCTCGTCCTTTAAAATGTCCGTCTGTTCGCTGAAGGGCAGATCGGCCTTTAATAATTCGTTTTCCTTTTTAAAATCTTCAACGGATGTGTATACCTTTGCTTTCATGCTTTTTCTGATACCTCTTTGAAAAATGCTGTGTCGGCTCTGTCGGCAAAATCAATATGCCGCGGCGGGTTTAACCCCGCTTGCGGGCGCTTATCGGAAATATGTGCGGTTGAGCTTTAAATATTTGTCCTTGTCGATGCCGCAAAGCTGCTCCTTTGTCACCCGATAGAGCCAGTTGCCCTTTGCCGTGCCGGGGCGGTTCATTCTCGTGTCGCTGCCGTATCCGAGAACATCCTGTATTGGTAAAATAACAATCCCCGCAGACGAAGCAAAAAGCGTTCTGATAATGTCGTCACAACCGTTTCCCCAGTCGTCGCCCTTAAAGCCGCAGTAGCAAAGCATTTTCTGCCGTGTTTGCCCGTCAAGTTCCCAAAGGTAGCCTAACAGGGTGTTGTTGTCGTGGGTGCCCGAATAGGCTATGCAATTTTTAATGTAGTTATGCGGCAAATGAGGATTATCCCCTCCGAGAAAGGAAAACTGGAACACCCTCATTCCCGGAAGACTGCTGTATTCAAGAAGGGCTTCAACC
>CAKSPR010000043.1 GCA_934486455.1 uncultured Eubacteriales bacterium | reverse complement strand
GGTATGCTCAACAGGGGCGCCACCACCTTCTGGGAGGATTATGACCCGCTTTGGGCAAAAAACACCGGAGACATAACAAGCCTTCCGAAAGGCGGTCGGGACGACATACACGGCGACAGGGGAGACTTTTGCTATAAAGGCTTCCGACACAGCCTTTGCCACGGCTGGGCGTCGGGGGCGGTGCCCTTCCTTATGGAGCAGGTGGCGGGAATACATGTTGTCGGTGCAGGCTGTAAAAGAATCGAGATAAAGCCTAAGCCGGGCAATCTCAAATTTATAAAGGCGAGCTACCCCACACCCCACGGCATCCTTGAGCTTTCGATAGAAAACAAAAACGGCTGTCCGAAAATAAGCTTTTCGGCTCCCGACGGGGTGGAGATTATTATTTGATCTCGGTGCCTGCAGATTATAAATTGTTGAAAAACAACCGCTTTTAGCAAATATAAAAGAAAAAAGCCGCATTTTCGGCAGGGATAATCCTCCTCTGCGAAAGCGCGGCTTTTAAATTTGCTAAAATAAAAAGCAATGGGATATAAAATGCACCGTGCGGTGCCGTTTTCAAAGGGGCGTCTTATCGCCCGCCCTTTAAAAATCACATATTTCCGATCTCAAGCTGCTTTGTCAGCACAATGGGCTTATCAGCCCGATCCTCTGCAATGTTGATTATTTCAAGACCCTGTTTTTTTGCATAATCGGCGGTGTAGGCCGTTCCGCCGTTTTGTCTTTTCAGATAGGCTACGCACACCGAGCTTCTGTCGACCAGCATTCTGTTGCGCTTGCTCATGCAATAGCTTGTGTAATGCTCGCAGGCGTATGTTACCTCGTCGGCCAGGGAAAGAATGTTTTTATATTTCTTTTTGGAAAGGCTGTCCCATTTATCGGCCTGTTCCTTGCACGGCAAAAAAAGAAGCAGACGAATGCTGTCGTCGGTCTTTTTGAATTTTAAAACCCTTTCGGCGGCAAGCGTGTCAAAGCCCTTTGCTCCTCCGGTGCAAAAATCGGTTATGCCGAGGGATAACAGTCTTGAAATAAGCCCGTCTACGGCGCTTTCGATGTTTTCGGTCTCGTCCCCGGGAATACTCCTGTGGCCGCTGAAACAGCAGGTGTTTTCTTTCATAAACAGTTCCTTATTTTCACATTTATAAAAAAGAATAATGTTATTTTGCCATTAAAACAAAACCCGCTTTCGCAAAAGAGGGAAAACGGGTTTTAAACACTTAAAATCGGCCGACGGCCGACCCCTTAACGGGCCGACGGATCGCCCACGGTATCAGGTCGGTAAACCGCACTATCAAAGCACGGTTATCAGTCGCTGATGTAGGGGAGAAGAGCAACGTGACGGGCGCGCTTGATAGCGGTGGTCAGGGCTCTCTGGTGACGGGCACAGGTGCCGGTCACGCGGCGGGGAAGGATCTTTGCACGCTCGGAGGTATACTTGCGAAGCTTTGCGACATCCTTATAGTCGATGGTTTCAGCCTTCTCAACGCAGAAGCTGCAAACCTTTCTGCGACCCTTGCGGTTTCCGCGCATAGGACGCTCGGCTCTCTCGGCTCTCTCGGGACGCTCGGCTCTTTCGGGCTTGGCCTCTGCGGGAGCAGCGGTCTCGGCGGCTTCAACAGCCTTGGTCTCAACGATGTTCTCGTTTTCCATTTATATTCAGTCCTTACATTATAAATTTTTTGTCTCCGTTTTTGATTTTGCAACCCAACAAAAAGGCTTTGAGCAAATCAGAAGGGGAGATCGTCGTCGCCGTCGCTTATTTCACGGAAGCTGTCGCTGCCGCTGTTTTCAAAAGCGGGGGTGGCCTGAGACTGATCCTCGTAAGAGGGGGCGGGCTGACCGCCGCCTGCATAAGAATCTCTCTTAGGCTCGGCAAAATGCAGATTTTCGGCGACAATGTTAAACGCCTTGCGGCGCACGCCGTTTCGGTCTTCGTATGAACGGGTTTCCATTCTTCCCTGAACCGCTACAAGCTGGCCCTTGTTGAAATACTTTGAAGCAAAGTCGGCCGATGAGCCCCATGCGACTACATCGAAGAAGTCGGTTTGGCGCTCGGCTCCCTGAGCCTTGAAGGTACGCTCGACAGCGATGGTGAAAGAACAGACCGAACGGCCGGAGGGAGTTTGGCGAAGCTCGGGATTGTCGGTGAGCCTGCCCATCATAATTACGGAATTAAGCATTCAATTCCCCTCCTTAGTCGATGTTGGTGATCATTGTGCGAAGCACGCCGTCGGTAATCTTGAACACACGGTCAAGCTCGGCGGGAAACTCGGGCTGCGCGGTGAATTTGACAACAGCATAGAAGCCCTCGGGCTCGTCGTCGATGAGATAGGCAAGTCTGCGCTTACCCCATACATCGATGTTGTCGATCGTGCCGTTTTTCTCGATCATTGCCTTGAATTTTTCAAGCAATGCGTTGGCGGTATCCTCTCCGTTTTTGACGGAAAATACCATCATTACCTCGTATTTTGACATTTGTCAGCACCTCCTTTTGGTCGTTAGGCTCCCTTTTACAGGAGCAAGGAGCAGGCGTTAAAGTTAAAATTCACCTGCGTACACGCTATATTAACACATCAAACGCCCGTTGTCAAGCATTTTCCCCCGATTATCGGCTTTTCAGTAAAATTTTCACACGAAATCCCCGAGGCAAAAAACGGTGCGGCAAGCCTATAAAGGCGGGAGCGGACGGCAAAAAAGAAGAAAAGACAGGGAACGGCCGACGGCTCTGCCCAAGACCCTTGAGGACGGCTTGCGGGCGGACATTCGGCATTGCGTTTTCCCCCGAGGGCGCAGACGAAAAAATCGACGGGAGTTTGCGGCAAGGCACAGAGGTTACAAAAATTAAATATAAGTTGTTTTTTGCCGGCGTATATGATATAATCTATTGAATAATCACAGCAATTTTAAAAAAACCTTTTTGCCAAAGGACGAAAGGACGGCCGAGGTATGCCGGAATATACAAAGGAGGAGCTTGCGGCTCTTCATAAAATAAACATGGATATGGCAAAGTACTTTGTCGATTTTTGTAATAAAAACGGTCTTATGTGCTATTTCTGCGGGGGAGGATGTATCGGTGCCGTGCGGCACAAGGGCTTTATTCCGTGGGACGACGATCTCGACTTTTTTATGCCGCGTGACGACTATGAAAAGCTTTATAAGCTTTGGAACAACGATGAGCAGGAGCGATATAAGCTTTCAAAGCCCGGTAAAGATACCGTCGACCGAAATCTTTTTATAACCATCAGAGACAGCGAAACCACCCTCATAAAGCCCTATCAGCAGGATCTTGATATGGTGCACGGAGTGGTGCTTGACATACTCCCTCTCGACGGGTATCCGAGCTCCTCTCTTTCGAGAAAATGGCAGGTCATTCACGCCCTTATCTACTCGCTGTTCTGCGCCCAGACCGTGCCAGAAAAGCACGGCGGGCTTATGGCGGTCGGCTCGAAAATACTGCTGGGAATTTTCAGGGGGAAAAACATCAGATATAAGATCTGGAAGCGTGCCGAGCGCAAAATGACCAAGTACAAAATCGCCGATTGCGACAGCATAACCGAGCTTTGCTCGGGCCCCGGATATATGAAAAAGAAATATCCGAAATCGGCCTTTGAAAAAGCCTTGTTCGTGGATTTCGAGGACACCAAAATGCCCATTCCGGTCGGCTATGACGATTATCTTAAAATCGCCTTCGGGAATTACATGAAGCTGCCGCCCAAGGAAAAACAGGTGGCTCACCACGATGTCATAAAGCTCGATTGCGAACACAGCTATAAAATTTATAAGGGAAAATATTATCTCATCGGAAAGGGAGAAGAAAAATGATCACTGCTGTTATAATTGCCGGCGGACGGGGAGTAAGAATGGGACAGGATATTCCCAAGCAGTTTATACTGCTTGACGGAAAGCCGGTCATAATCTACACTCTTGAGGTTTTCGAAAAACATCCTCTTGTTGACAATATTGTCTGCGTGTGCATCGACGGTTGGCAGGACACCCTTAAATCCTACGCCGAGAAAAACGGCATAACCAAGCTTAAAAGCATTGTTAAGGGCGGCGCCACGGGACAGGAGTCCATCCGCAACGGCGTTGAAAGCTTAGAGGGAATATGCAGGGACGACGACATTGTCATAATTCACGACGGCATCCGTCCGATGGTTGACGAAGAGGTGCTTTCGGATGTTATCGTCACCTGTCAGAAATACGGCAACGCCGTTACCTCCCTTCCCTACAACGAGCAGATATTCGTCACCGACAACGGCGAGACCACCACACAGTATATCCCCAGAGAGACTTTGCGCCGCGTTTCCACCCCTCAGGCCTATAAATTCGGAAATCTTCTTGCAAGATACCGCGAGGCCTTTGAAAAGGAAATCGGAATTTACGGTTCCTCTTATACAAATACTATGATGGTGGATCTGGGCGAAACCCTTCATTTTGCCGCCGGAAGCGACAAAAACCTTAAACTGACCTCTCCCGACGATCTTGAGGTCTTTAAGGCCATGCTTAAAATGAAAAAGTAAGGACAAGATAAAATGCTTATAGAAAACAGGGATTATATCGACGATCTTGAATATATAAATTCACTTGAGGGTATAGAAAAGCTCGACGGCTCGACGGTTTTCATAACCGGCGCCACCGGGATGATAGGCAGCGTGCTTGCCGACGCGCTTATGTACCGAAACGAAAAGCGGGGCAGCGGCATAACCGTGCTTGCCCTTGCCAGAAACGCCCGGCGCGCAAAGGCAAGGTTTGAAAAATATTCCGATGACCCCAATTTTAAATTTATCGAGGGAGATATAAATAATCCCCTCGAATTTCATGAAAAATTCGACTATATGTTCCACTGCGCCAGCAACACCCACCCGAGAGATTATGCCGCCGACCCCATAGGCACCGTGCTGACCGGCGTTGTGGGAACAAAAAACGCCCTTGACTATGCAAATCTTTGCGGCGCGAAGCGGTCGGTCTTTTTGTCAAGCGTCGAAATATACGGCGAAAACAGGGGAGACACCGACAAATTCTCCGAAAGCTATCTCGGATACATCGACTGCAACACCCTGAGAGCGGGCTACCCCGAAGGAAAACGGGCGGGAGAGGCTCTTTGCCAGGCGTACATCGAAAAGTACGGTATGGATATTGTCATTCCGAGAATTTGCCGTGTTTACGGTCCGAGCATGCTTAAAACCGACAGCAAGGCTCTTGCCCAGTTCATAAAGAAATCCGCCGCATACGAGGATATTGTGCTTAAAAGCGAGGGAACACAGCTCTTTTCATACTGCTATGCGGCAGATGTGGTTTACGGACTGCTCTTTTTGCTCTTAAACGGAGAAAAGGGACAGAGCTACAACATCGCCGACGAAAGATCGGATATAAGGCTTAAAGACCTTGCAGCCATACTTGCCGAAGATGCGGGTAAAAAGGTGGTTTTCGAGCTGCCCGACGAGCAGGAGAGAAAGGGCTATTCCAAGGCCACAAAGGCGCTTCTCGATTCCGCCAAAATAAATGCAATGGGATTTAAGGCAAGATTCGATATAAAAACCGGTCTTGAAAGAACCCTGAAGATACTCAGGGAGGAATGCGTATGATAAGCGTTATCGTCCCGGTTTATAATGTCGAAAAATATCTTGAGAGATGCGTTAAATCAATAGTTGCACAGACATACAAGGACCTTGAAATCCTTCTCATAGACGACGGTTCCACCGACAAAAGCGGAAAAATGTGCGATGACTTTCAGCAGACTGACAGCCGCATAAAGGTTTTTCACAAACAAAACGGCGGTCTTTCGGACGCGCGGAATTACGGTATCGAGCATTCGGCGGGAGAGTTTATCTCCTTTGTCGATTCGGACGATTATATAGACGAAAAAATGCTCGAGACCCTTCACCGCCTCATCACCGAAAACGACGCCGATCTGGCCGTTTGCTCGGCCATGGATGTCTTTGAGGGCAAAGAGGTCACCCAGGTTAAGGAAATAAAGGAATTTAACCTTAACAAGGTCGAAAGCTATAAATATATGTTAAGGGGAGACGGTATTCCCTCGGCCTGCAACAAGCTTTATAAAAGGCAGACGGTGGGGAATGTAAGATTTCCCGTGGGCAAGCTTTACGAGGACGGTTTTTTCACCCCGCAGATTCTCAAAAAGGTCGAAAAGACCGCCGTCACATCAAAGCCCATGTACTACTATTTCCGCCGTGCCGACAGCATTACGACAAAGCCCTTCCGCAAGGGGGATCTCGATGTTATCGAGGCGTATGACAAATGCGTTAAACAGGTAAAGGAGCTTTGTCCCGAGGCGCTCCCTTATGCCGAGTTTCGCTATCGCAACGCCTACTTTAATGTGCTCGACAAAATGCTGATGCGTGACGACTGCAAGGAAATTCCCGAATACAAGCAGGTGGTAAAATACCTAAAAAAACACACGGTACAGATAGTTAAAGACCCCGGCTTCGGCAAGATGAGAAGGATCGCCGCCGTGGCTCTTAAGTTCAGCGTGCCCCTTTATAAAAAAATTCTGCTGACCAAGCAGAAAATATATAAGATACAGTGATTGAAATGAAAGAGAAAAAGAAAATTGCCCTGCTCGATTGGGACATGACGGTTACGGGCGGGGTTGAGGCGGTGGCCGCTTCACTTACAAAGGCACTGAGCGAAATATACGATGTTTATTTTATAACGGTTTTTGAAAAGAACGGCGGTCTTGCATACGACCTCTCCCCGGCCAAGGAGGTATTTTGCCTGTCGAGCAAAAATACCCGCCTGCGCTCGATTATGTGGGAGATAAAAAAGCCGCTTAAGAAATTTTTGAAGCAAAAGGGCATTGACGTTGTGCTGCTTATGGGAAACTATCCCGGTTATGTGGCCATTCCGTCCATGTTTTTCAGCAAAACGAAATTTGTCTATTGCGACCACGGCGCACTCATAAATCAGATACACGAAAAGCCCATAACCCTTATCCGTTTTCTTACCTCCCTTTTCGCCGACAAAACGGTTACGCTGACCGACAAAACAAGGGAGGATTATATCCGATATTTCCATACCGGAAAGAAAAACATTCTCACCATTCATAATTGGCTTGACGATAATGTGATAAAATCGGCCGCTCCCTGCAACCTTGACGCAAAAAAGGTGCTTTGCGTCGGGCGGTTCGGCGAGGAAAAGGGATACGACCTTATGGTCGGGGCGGCAAAGAAATTTCTGCCCGCCCATCCCGACTGGCAGTGGCATGTATACGGAAACGGCGAGACCTTCGACGACATAAAGGCTCTTGTGGAAAAAGAAGGCCTTGAGGGTCAGCTTAAGCTTATGGGTAACAACCCGAATGTATTGTCTCTTTATCGGGATTATTCGCTTTTTGTGCTTCCGTCGTATCGGGAGGGGCTTCCCCTCGTGCTTTTGGAGGCCAAGGCAAACGGCCTGCCCATCGTCAGCTTTAACATTGATACCGGCCCCTGCGAAATGGTGGAGGACGGAGTAAACGGTTTTTTGATCGAGCCCTACGACACCGACAAAATGGCCGAAAAGCTGTCGCTTCTTGCCGACGACGATGACCTTAGAAGGAAATTCTCTCAAAATGCCGGAAGATGGATGGATAAATTCGATAAACAAAAGATAAAGAGTCAGTGGATTGAGCTTATAGAAAGCCTTTCAAAATGAAATCTCGCACAATAAGCTTAACGGAGAAGATATGAGAAACAAACAAGCTTTTAAAAATCTTTGGGGAAATCTGCTGTTACAGATAATTGTGGCGGTATCGGGACTTGTGCTGCCGAGGTTTTTCCTCAACCAATACGGCTCGACGGTTAACGGAATGATAAACTCCGTATCGCAGTTTTTGACCTACCTGAATCTTGTGGAGGCGGGAATAAGCTCGGCGGCCATCGTTGAGCTTTACGGCCCCTTAAACAACAACGATACACGCGCCATAAACTCGGTGCTGTCGGCTCTTCAGAAGTTTTATTACAAATCGGGCGGGGCATATATAATTCTGCTTACCGTAATGACGGTGGTCTATCCCTTCTTTGTGGCAAGCCAGATAGACAGCCTCTCCACCCGCATACTCATACTCATTCTTGCGGCAAGCAACCTTGTGGACTTTTTCTTTATCGGAAAATACCGCGTACTGCTCACCGCCGACCAGCGGGGATATGTCATATTCCTTACTCAGGCGGCGGCAACTCTTGTCAATATGGGCGTTTCGATAGCGCTCATAAAGCTCGGCTGCTCATTCCTCCTGGTAAAGGGTGTGGCAACGGGTCTTTACATCGCCCGTTTTGCCTTTGTTTACATTTACGCAAAGCGCAAATACGGGTATATGAACTTTAAGACCCCCTTTGAGAAGGGTCTGTTAAAGCAAAGGTGGGCGGCTCTGCTCCACCAGATCGTTGGGGTCATAGTCAACAATACCGACATTGTCATTTTGACCATTTTCATGGGGGCGACCTCCCTTCAGGAGGTCAGCGTTTACACCACCTATAACATGGTGGCGGTGGCGCTCACATCGCTGCTGAGCGTATTTTCCAACGGCATTACCTCCAGCTTCGGTTCGCTCATTTTCAGCAACGATAAAAAGGCGCTTAAAAACGCCTTTTCAAACTACGAATATTTTTACATGATCGTGCTGTTCTGTATATACACCTGCTGTGCCGTGCTGCTTCTTCCCTTTGTTAAGATATATACCGCCGAGGTGACCGACGGGGTACAGTATGTAAGGCAAAACATCGCCTTCCTTTTTGTAATACTCGGCCTTGTTCAGAACATCCGCATACCTTCCCTTACCATGATCTGCGCCGCCGGCCATTTTAAGGAGACTCAGGGACGGGCGATTTTAGAGGCGGTTATAAACATCGTCGTCTCCCTTGCCCTTATAAAGCCTCTTGGCATGGCGGGAATACTTTTCGGAACGGTTGTTTCCTATTCCTACCGCTCACTGGACTGTATTCTTTACAACAACAAATACCTCGTAAACGGCACCCTTGTCCTGTCGCTAAGGCGCATAGCCCGCAATGTGGGGGTGTCACTGGTTACGGTTTTCGCGGTTCATAAATTCCTTTCACCCGATCCCCAAAGTCTGCTCGGATGGCTTGTGTGGGCGGTCATAACGGCGTTAATAAGCGGCGTGCTCATTGTGACGGTCAACGCCGCCGTCGAGCCCTCTCAGCTTAAACAGCTTTTCGAACGGGGAAAATCGGCCTTAAAGAGAAGATAGCTTTTGCTCCTTCTCTTTTCAGCTTATGTCAGCCTTCGCTTTCGGGGCCGATGACATAGGTGCTGCCGAAAAAGGTTATTTCGGCGTGATTTGATTTTATTTTAAAGCTGAATGACGGAGTGCCGTCGTTAAATCCCGTTTTGCGGGTGTTGTTATCGGCAACAAACATTCCCGCAAGACCCAAAATGGCGCAAAAGCAAATTATCAGGGCGCATATTTTAAGCTCTTTTTTCAAATTATATCACCGATATTATTTTTGAATCCGAGAGCGGGATTATGCAGAGAAAGGGGCAAAAAGAATGAACGAAAGGCTGGATATTTTAAGTAAAAAGGCCTTGTCGCTGCCCTTTTCTCCCGGAGTTTATATAATGCACGACAAAAGCGGAAAGATCATTTACGTGGGAAAGGCAAAAAAGCTTAAAAACCGCGTGAGTCAGTATTTCCGTGCAGGCGCCGATCATCTGCCCAAGGTGCAGAAAATGGTGGACAGCGTTTACGATTTTGAATATATCGTTTGCACCACCGAGTTTGAAGCCCTTGTGCTTGAGGCCTCTCTCATTAAACAGAACATGCCCAAGTATAACATTCTTTTAAAGGACGACAAGGGCTACCACTACATCAAAATAACCAAGCCCCCTTTCAGAAGGATTTCCTCCGAGGTGCAAAAAGCAAAGGACGGAGCGACATATCTCGGCCCCTTTACCTCCGGCTTTGTTACCAAAAACACAGTGGACGAGGTTTGCAAAATTTTTACCCTGCCAAAGTGTTCGAAAAAATTCCCTGCCGATTATAAAAAATCCCGTCCCTGCCTTAACTATTCTATCGGCATATGCTGCGCTCCCTGTGCGGGAAAAATTTCTCCGTCGGAATACGAGGCTCTGTCGGCTCGCGCCGTGGAGTTTTTAAGGGGCAATACCGCCGATGTGCTTAAAAGACTTGAGCAGGACATGGAGACGGCGGCCGAAAATTTAGAATTCGAGCGGGCGGCAAGGCTTCGCGACCGCATAACCGCCATTAAAAATATGAATGAAAAACAGCATATCGTGGCTTCAAAGGTTAAAAATCAGGATGTTATAGCCTTCGAGACCACCCCCGCGAAAAGCTGCTTTGAGGTTTTCCGCTTTGAGGGCGGAAAGCTTTTCGACCGTGAGGAATTTTTGTTTGATACCCTTCCCGACAGCCCTCAGACCCGCGCCGATTTTATACTTCAGTATTATTCTCTGCAAAGAGAAATTCCAAAGCAGGTAACGGTGGATGTATACCCCGAGGACGGAGAGCTGCTTGAAAAATGGCTTTGCGAAAAGGGGAAAAAGACCGTTTCCATACACTGCCCTAAGCGCGGAGAGCAGCTTGAGCTTATCAACATGTGCAAAAAGAACGCGCGTGAGCGGCTTGTTATGCTTTCGGGAAAAACGGGACGGCAGACGGCGGTGCTTGATGAGCTGGCAAAGCTGTGCGGTCTTGAAAATACCCCGCGGTACATCGAATCCTATGATATTTCCCACACGGCGGGAGACGAAAATGTTGCCGGAATGGTGGTATTTAAGGACGCCAAGCCCCTTAAAAGGGCGTATAAGCGTTTCAAAATAAAGTCCTTTTCGGGACAGGACGATTACGCCTCTATGGCCGAGGTGCTTTCCCGCAGGTTTGCCGAGTATAAAAGGCTTACCGAACAAAAAGGCGCCGACGGCCGCGCAAACGGAAATATGCCCGATGAGGCTTCGACCGACAGCCCGACAGACGGTGCGACCGACGGCGCGGCTGACCGCGCAACGGACGGAGCAAAGGGACAAGGCGGCGAATTTACCGAGGGCTTCGGAAAACTGCCCGACCTGATACTGCTCGACGGCGGAGCGGGACAGCTTTCGGCGGTCAAAGGGGTTATGGAGCAAATGAACATCAGCCTTCCGATTTTCGGAATGGTCAAGGACGGGCACCATAAGACCCGCGCCCTTGTTTCCGAGAACGGAGAAATTCAGATAAAGGCCATACGGCAGGTGTTCACACTTATAACGCAGATACAGGACGAGGTTCACCGCTTTGCCATAGAATATCATCGTTCCCGCCGCTCCAAAAAGGCCTTTTCCTCCTCTTTGACCGAAATCGAGGGTATCGGCAAGACCCGCGCAAAAAACCTTTTAAAGGAAATGGGAAGTATCGAACAAATCAAAAATGCTTCGGTGGAACGGCTTTCCAAGGTCAAGGGAATGAACATGGCGGCGGCCGAGAACATTAAAAAATATTTTTCATAATACGCTTTAAAGGGAAAACCCTTTAAAGAACTCTTAAAACGGCCTGCGGCCTTTTTGCGTGGGCTGTTTTTCTTTTTGCGGCTGTTTTCGGCCTCGCTTTTTTGTGCGGCGGGCGATAAAACCCCACCGTTTTTTGAAGGTAAGGGAATCGGCGGCCTGTTTTTGTCGAAAATTTAAGGTTTTTCATAATTTCATATTGCAAAGAAATGTATAACGGTATATAATAAGATGTATTTTTGATGATTAGAGGAATAGTTGTGCAGAAAAGAGAAGACATAAGAAACATAGCCATAATCGCCCATGTTGACCACGGCAAGACCACCCTTGTGGATCAGATGCTTGCCCAAAGCGGAATTTTCCGTCAAAACGAGCAGGTGGCAGAGCGTGTTATGGACTCAAACGACCTTGAAAGGGAAAGGGGAATAACCATCCTTTCCAAAAACACCGGAGTGCACTATAACGGTGTTAAAATTAACATTGTCGACACTCCCGGCCATGCCGATTTCGGCGGCGAGGTAGAGCGTATCCTTATGATGGTGGACGGCGTGCTGCTGCTTGTGGACGCCTTCGAGGGATGTATGCCTCAGACCCGCTTTGTGCTTAAAAAAGCCCTTGCGCTGGGCAAAAAGGCCATTGTCGTGGTCAATAAGATCGACCGCCCGGGCGCCAGACCCGCAGAGGTTGTGGACGAGGTCATCGACCTGTTTATCGAGCTTGACGCAGAGGAGGATCAGCTTGATTTTCCCGTTGTTTACGCATCGGGCAGAGACGGTACATCCGGTCTTTCTCCCGATGAGATGACGAGCGATCTCCGTCCCCTTTTCGACACCATTTTAAAGGAAATTCCCGCACCCGACTGCGACCGCGAGGCACCCTTAAAGGCGCTTATTTCCAACATCGACTATGACGAGTATGTCGGCAGGATCGGTGTCGGCAGGGTCGAACAGGGCGAGCTGAAGGTGGGACAGCAGGTGGTTCTTTGCCGAAGCGACAGCGACACAGTCACAAAGGCCAAGATAATTAAGCTCTATACCTTTGAGGGACTTAAACGGTCGGAGGTTCAGGTCGCAGGCCCCGGAGATCTCGTTTCCATCGCCGGCCTTACCGCTATAAACATCGGCGACACCATATGCGATCCCGAGCATCCCGAGCCCATGCCCTTTGTCAAGATAGACGAGCCCACCGTTTCCATGAACTTTATGGTCAACAATTCTCCCTTCGCAGGAAAGGAAGGCAAGTTTGTCACATCGAGAAATATCCGCGACCGTCTTTTCAAAGAAGTAGAGACCAATGTAAGCCTAAAGGTCGAGGAGACCGATTCGGCAGATACCTTTAAGGTGTCGGGCCGCGGCGAGCTTCATCTTTCCATTCTCATCGAAACCATGCGCCGCCAGGGATATGAATTTCAGGTATCCCGCCCCAAGGTTATCTATAAAACCGGTGAAAACGGCGAGAAATTAGAGCCTATCGAGCTTTTAATGGTCGAAGTGCCCGAAGCATATGTGGGGCCCGTTATGGAAAAGCTGGGTGCCAGAAAGGCCGAAATGATAAACATGGGCACGAGGGACGGAGGAATGACACACATCGAATTCCGCATACCCGCAAGGTGCCTTATGGGCTACCGTCCCCAGTTTTTGACCGCCACCAACGGCAACGGAATTATGAACCATGTTTTCGACTGCTTCGAGCCCTATAAGGGAGACATCGAAGAGCGTGAAAGCGGGTCTATAATCTCCTTTGAAACGGGGGAGACCAGCGCATACGGTCTTTACAATACCCAGGACAGAGGCCGTCTTTTTGTGGGAGCGGGCGTTGAGGTGTACGAGGGAATGATCGTCGGAGAAAGCCCCAAGGGAGACGACATTGTCTGCAATGTCTGCAAGAAAAAGCACCTGACAAACACCCGTGCCTCCGGCTCGGACGACGCTCTGCGCCTTGTTCCGCCGGTCAATATGAGCCTTGAGCAGTGCCTCGAATTCCTTAAAGACGACGAATATCTTGAGGTCACTCCCGAGTCCCTGCGCCTTCGCAAATCAATCCTCAACAAGGAGCAGCGCCTTAAAGCCGAAAACCGTAAAAACAGCGCACAATAAGTGCAGCAACTGCAATTAAGCACGATAAAAGGAAGCTTTATGACAATAATTATACTCGACCTTGAATGGAATACGGCCTATTTTTCGAAGGAATCGCGGTTTATAAACGAGATAATCGAATTCGGCGCCGTTAAGCTTGACAAAAA
Source organism: uncultured Eubacteriales bacterium (assembly GCA_934486455.1). Classification (GTDB taxonomy): domain Bacteria; phylum Bacillota; class Clostridia; order Oscillospirales; family Acutalibacteraceae; genus UMGS1484. The sequence continues at coordinate 926 of CAKSPR010000043.1, read as the reverse complement.
CCTTGATGTAGTGGACGATTTTCAAAAATTCGTCCGTTCCCGCCTTACAAAACGGCTCAGAGGAAAGGTCAAGGAGCTGACCCACATCACAAACGACGACCTCCTCAGAGAAGGGGAAGACTTTGCCGATGTGCTTTCGGAATTTACGGGCTGGGCGGGAAAAGACAGCCTTATAATGACATGGAGCAACACCGACCTGCATGTGCTGGTCGACAACTGCAAAAGCTTTGTGGGGAAGGAAACCATCCCGTTTTTATATTACTACGCCGACCTTCAAAAGTATGTCCAAAATCATCTTGAGCTTGACGAGTCGGCTCAGCTCGGACTTTCCCATGCAGCCGAGCTTATGGGCAGCTACAGCGGCGATATAGATTTTCACCGTGCCAAGGGAGACAGCTTTCTCGGTGCCAGAATTTTTAAGCAGTGCTACGACGCCGAGCACTTTGAGGATTATGTTTTCAACACAAGGGGCACCGATTTTTACGATCGTTTGGCCTTTAAGAATTACATTATTTCAGAGGTGAGCGACGAAAATATCGAGCCTGCCGATTTAAAATTCAAGTGTCCGAAATGCGACGGGTACATCCGCAAGACCACCAAATGGCGGTTTAAAAACCGATATTTTACGGCCGATTTCTTCTGTAAAAACTGCCAAAAGAAATTTTTCGGCAAGGTGCAGGTCAAAAAGCTTTACGACGGCGTGGCCATTAAAAAGACCATCGGCGAGGCCAAGCCCAAGCAGAAAAACACCGACAGGCAAAGCGGTAATTTGCAAAAAGGCGAGCTGCAGAGCGCCCGGGCATAAAACGGCGGGCAAAAGCCCCGTGCTTAAAAGGCGTGTAAAGAAGCGCGCTTGAAAGGGCCTGCTTTTCAAATCAAAAGGAACGGCAAGCCGAGCAGAATTAAAAACATATAAAATATAAACC
>CAKSPR010000042.1 GCA_934486455.1 uncultured Eubacteriales bacterium | reverse complement strand
TCATGATGATAAATTATCAGTCGCTTATTGCCACAAAGGCCGCCCGCATTGTGCGTGCCGCCGACGGCCGCGAGGTTTACGAATTCGGAACAAAGCGCGCCCACGAAGCATCGGCCGCAGTTTACGGAGCGAGAGCGGCGTTTATCGGAGGATGCAACGCCACCTCCGATGTTGTTGCCTCAAAGGAATTCGGAATTCCCGCCTTTTCCACAATGACCCACAGTCTTGTGCAGGCCTTCGACAGCGAATATGAGGCCTTTAAATATTACGCGACCCAGTTCCCCAACAACTGCGTCCTGCTTGTCGACACATACAGCACGGTAAAATCCGGCGTACCTAACGCCATAAGGGTTTTCGACGAGGTTTTAAAGCCCATGGGCGTCCGACCGAAGGGAATAAGAATCGACTCGGGAGATATGACCTATCTTTCCAAAAAAGCCCGCAGGATGTTAGACGAGGCGGGATATGCCGATTGCCAGATAACCGTTTCAAACTCGGTAAACGAGGATATAATCAGGGATATGCTCATTCAGGGCGCGCCCGTGGACAGCTTTGCCGTTGGCGAGCAGCTTATAACCGCCGCATCATGCCCCTGTCTTAACGGAGTTTATAAGCTTTCGGCCGTTGAAGAAAAGGGCGAGATTATTCCCCGCATCAAGATAAGCGACAACACCGGGAAGATTACCACCCCCGGCTCAAAGACCGTGTGGCGTCTTTTCGACAGGGAGGTCGGCAAGGCCATTGCCGATGTTGTTACCCTCTCGACCGAGGAGATAGACCAAAACGCTCCCTACGAGCTTTTCGATCCCATTCACACATGGAAAAGAAAAACGGTGGACAATTTTGTTGCCCGCCGCCTGCTCCAGCCGATATTCGTAAACGGCCAGTGTGTATATTCAAGTCCCACGCTGCCCGAAATTCAAAGCTACTGCCATTCCCAGATTTCTTCTCTTTGGGAGGAGGTCACCCGCTTTGAAAATCCCCACCACTATTATGTTGATATGTCCGAAAAGCTGTGGAATTTGCGCCATGAGCTTTTGACCGAATTCTCCGAATAGGTGCAGGGCAGGGTGTTGATAAAAAATCCCGAAACAAATCTATGTCAGGTTGTTTTGACCGAATTCTTAAAACAAAGGCAGGGGTCGATATAATGAAAAAGCTGATTGCCGTAATGATCTGCGCCGCCGCACTTTTAAGCCTTTGCTCCTGTAAGGGGAAGGGTGACGCAAAGAACGCCGGCTCGGTCGTTTCCGACGCCACATATTTCGACGGGGCCACCACCGTTAAGGTGGATGATTCCGAGGCTCTTTCGGCGCTTAAGGAGGGGAAAATGCCCCTTCAGACATCTGAGGGCGGCGGCTTTGCGGATGTCGCTCTCGGAATGGGAGCGGACGAATTCAAGGCTCTTTTCCCCGAAGGACTTTACACCGAAACCGACAGGGAGGGGTACGACATCTATCTTCCGGTAGGCGGTCAGATATTTATCGACACCGCCGCACCCTCAAGCGGAGCGGTGGCCATTGCCCAGTACGGCGACATATTCCAGTTTACCTCCACCATCACCACCAAGGATCAGATCAGGAAGGTCATGGGGGAGGCAAAATTCGACGGCGGGTATGACGAGGTGTCGGACAAAAATCTTTTATACGGCTCGACCGGTTCAAGCTGCCTTATGTATCAGACCGAGGAAAACCAGCTGTGGTTTTTCTTTACGGCCGACGGGGTTTTCCAGTCGACGGTCATGTGCAGGGCGGGAAAATTCATCTTTAATATCTGATAAAAGACCTTATCAAATATCCGATGTATGCTCGGGCGGCGCATCATATGACCGACGCAACGGCCAGCGCCTCCTCAAGCTCGGCATATATTTTTTCAAAGCTTAAAAATCGGGAGGGCTTTTTTATCTTTATGTCGACGGAGGGCGCACCGAGATTGACAGACGCCCAGCTGCGGAAAATTCCCTCCGACAAGGGGCCGATGTCGGCTTCAAGAGCATATCCGCAGAGAGAGCAAAGCACCCGTGCGATGCGTCGGGCGTTTTTGTGGGGGCTGACGCTTCGCCAGAGGATTTCTCCTGCGCCCGATGAAATGGAACAGATAAGATTCGGACGGCATTTTTTAAGTAAATCCCGAAGCCCCGCCGCCTCCGGCTCGGAAAAGGCTTTTTTACCCGAATAGAGCGAGGGACTTTTTACCGCCAAACTGTGAAGTCCCTCTTTTTTTCTTCTGTTTTCAAAATCATAGTCGAAATTTCGCTCAATCTCCACCCCTGCGGCGTTGGCCTTGTAATCGGCCGTCTTGTCGCCCGAAAAAGGAATGCTTTTCCGCAGCCAGCCGGGAGCATATGCCGCACCCTTGCTGAAAATTTCCGCACCGTCGGGATTTATGCAGGGAACGAATATCGCTCCCCGCTCGGCCGACGCCCTTTTTATGTTTACCTCGCACAGCTCGCTTTGCTTTTCGGAAAACAGCGCCGAAAAATATCTTTTTGCAAATATCATCACCGTTTTGACCGACAAAATATCGTTGCCAGAAAAGCCGCCCAGTATTATGTTTGCGCCGACTGGCTTTCCCGCGCAAAGGGCTATAACATCCCGCCCCATGCGGCTTTTTGCGACGGGGATAAGGGAAATGTCGGGATAGCGGGCTTTAAGGGCAAATATTTCTTTTTCGAATTTAGCATAATCAAAGCACAGGTTGTCCATGTTTTCATTCCTTTGCAGTAAAAAAATTTTAGTAATACATTCTATTCGGGGAGAATCGTTTTTATGAGTTTAAAGGAACAGACCGTAAAAAAGATATATAAATTCAAGGGAAACATCATAAATGTAAGACAGGACGAGGCCTTGACCTGCGACGGCCGCCCCTGCACAAGAGAGGTTATCGAGCATCCCGGCGGGGTGAGCATAATCGCCTTTAATGAGAATAAGGAGCTGTTTCTTGTGAGGCAGTACCGCTATCCCATCGAACAGTTTACCTTGGAGCTTCCCGCGGGGAAGCTTGAAAGGGGAGAGGACCCTCTTGAATGTGCAAGGCGGGAGCTTACCGAGGAAACGGGGTATGAGGCCGAAGAATTTGAGCTTTTCGACATAATGTATCCTTCCCCCGGCTGCCTTGAGGAAAAGCATTATATCTTTACGGCCGATGGCCTTAAATTCAAGGGTCAGCATCTTGACGAGGACGAATTTCTCGATGTGCAGACACTGCCTCTCAAAAAGGCTGTCGAAATGGCTTTAAAAAACGAGATCACCGACGCCAAAACAAAAATCGGCATTTTAAAGCTCGCCCTTTTAAAGAGGCCCGACTGAGCTTCTTTTATAAACAGCCTGCCGCCGGTTTGCGGAAAAAACCGTCTCTCTTTTTCCAAAAGCGCCGCAAACGCCACAAAAAACTTGACTAACCCTTAAAGAGGTTATATAATAATTTGAAAACACCACGGCGGAACGGTATGCCCGCACGGCAGCAAAGCCGCATTAAAACTTTTAGGAAAGTTGTGAAAAGAAATGTTCAGAAACAGTGAAGAAACCCGCAGAGAAAAAGACGGGATAGTATACTTTATTCGCCCCGACATCGACTCGGCAGGAAAAACCTACGAACGACTGGCCGTTCAGACCCATTTTGTTCAGCGGGGAGAGGACTATATCGAGCTTATAAAGAAATATGTCCTGCCTCTTTACGAGGACGGGGACGTGCTTTCCATCGGCGAAAAGATCATGTCCATGTGCCAGAACAACACGGTGGAAAAAAAGGATGTTAAGCTCGGCTTTTGGGCAAAATTTCTTTCGAAATTCGCCATGCATTCCTCCCACGGAATAGGCATGGATGAGCCTTATAAGCTCCAGCTTGCCATTAACATTGCGGGACTGCCGAGAATTCTTCTTGCCACCGTTTGCTCGGCCGTTACCAAGCTTTTCGGCAAAAAGGGAGTTTTTTATAAGGTTGCGGGTCACGGAATCGACGGAATCGACGGCTTTTATCAGGGCTCTTCCTTCGACATTTACCACGACCTTGCCGTTTTAAATCCCAAGGAGCCTCAAAAGCTGGTTAACGAGATATATGAAAAATGCGGCGTTAAATCCATGATTGTCGACGCCAACGACCTGAGCATAGAGATTTTTGCAAAATGCGACGAGCTTAAAGGCATACCCGACAAGACCCTTATCGGCATGATCGCCGACAATCCCGCCGGGCAGTCGGATGAGCTGACTCCGTTTATCATTTGCAGGGAAAAGAAATAATTCCCGTTTTTTCCGCCGCGGAAAAAAGGTCGGCAAAATTATACACTGATTCTCACCTGTGCAAAGGGCGCAGGTGAGTTTGAATATATGGGGGATTAGCTTTGGTAAATTCAAGAGAAGCGCAGGCTGTAAGGGTTTCGGCCGTTACAATGGCCGTGAATATTCTGCTTTCGGTATTTAAGCTTTTTGCGGGAATTTTTGCCCGTTCGGGAGCAATGATTTCCGACGCGGTGCATTCGGCGTCGGATGTGTTCAGCACGATCATAGTTATTATCGGAGTTAAAATATCATCCAAAAAGGCCGACGACGATCACCCCTACGGTCATGAAAGACTGGAATGTGTTTCGGCAATTTTGCTTAGCGGTCTGCTTTTGGCAACCGGAATTCTTATAGGATATTCGGGGGTCAAATCCGTTTTTTTCGGTGAGATTTCTCAAATTCCCGTTCCGGGCGTTCTGGCGCTTACGGCGGCCGTGATCTCGGTGGCGGTTAAAGAGGCTATGTATTGGTACACCCGCCACTATGCAAAAAAACTTGATTCCGGCGCACTTATGGCCGACGCATGGCATCATCGCTCCGACGCGCTTTCCTCGGTTGGAAGCTTTGCCGGTATCCTGGGGGCGCGGCTGGGATTTCCTGTGCTCGATCCCATTGCATCCCTTGTAATATGCGTTTTTATTGTCAAGGCGGCGGCGGATATTTTCCGCTCATCCATAGATAAAATGACCGATCACGCCTGTGACAGGCAGACCGAGCGAGACATAACCGACCTTGCCTTCGGTATTGACGGGGTGATGGGAGTCGATCGGGTTATGACAAGAGTGTTCGGCGACAGAATTTATGTTGATATGGAAATTTCGGCAAACGGAGAGGATACTCTTAACGCCACCCATGCCGTGGCGCAGGCTGTGCACGATAAAATCGAAAAGGAATTTCCAAAGGTCAAGCATTGCATGGTGCATGTCAATCCCTTCGGGGGAAGTAAAACGACTAAGGAATGACTTCGGCCGAAAATGCGGGCCTTGGGCTTTAAAAAAATAATAATGTATAAAAATTCCTCCCCGGTCAAAACTAACATTGACTAAGGAGGTTTTTTTATGGCTAAGCACAGCAAAAATATTTTTAACGACAAAAGATTTTTTTACATTGCCTTGGCCGTGTGCATGTTGGCGCTCGGCTCGGCCTCGGCATCAATGCTGAAAAGCTACCGCACGGTGCAGATGCAGGAGGGTGCATCGACTCCCGATTATTCCGAAATCGACACTCAAAGAACGGGCGATGTAGTGGAAAACCTGCCCTATTCCGAGTCTGACGGGCAGGAAAACGGGTCGGACAAATCCGAAAAACCCGACGGAGCAGCTCAAAACGGCTCTGCAAACGGAAGCGACGGGTCGGAAAAAGGGCAATCAAAGGACGGGGGGCAAACGGCCGACCGAAATGAGGGGGAAAACGGCCTGCAAAACCGACAGACGGACGAAATGGGGCAGGCGGGCGAGACCCGATATTTCATTTTACCGGTCGGCGGGAAAATTTTAAAGGATTTTGACGATCGCAATCTGCAATATTCCGAAACCTATAAGGACTGGCGGCTTCACCTTGCTCTCGACATTGCCGCAAACAAGGGAACGGCGGTTTTTTCGGCTGCAAAGGGCACGGTTGAGGATATTTATGAGGACAGCCTGCTCGGCACGGTGGTCAAGATAAACCACGGCAGCGGTCTTATGGCCTATTACTGCGGGCTTAATTCCTCTCCGTCGGTAAAAAAGGGCGAGCAGATAGACGGTGGGTATCAGATCGGAGCAATCGCCGAGATACCCTGTGAATCGGTGGAGGAAAATCATCTTCATCTTATAATGGAGCAGGACGGAAAGCCGGTTTCGCCCCTGAAGGTTATGGAGATGAAGGACTGAAGGCGCGGGTTTTATTACGAAGTCTTGTCTATCGACATCATCCGAATACGAAAAGGCACCTCGCGTTATTTTCGCGAAGTGCCTTTGTTGCTTATTGCTACGGTTATCAGTGTTCGGTTATTACGGCTGTTACGGCGCTTTTTCTGCCGCACAATGTCTTTCCCGTCGGCGGACGCGTTTTTTTACAGGCTTCTGATTTCCTCGTCGGTCATCATTTCGATGTCGTTTGCCTTTAAAATGTCGGTCGCCTTTTCGTTATCGTCAACGCGCATTATGATAAATGCGGTGCCCTTTTTGGGGTTTAAAAAGGCGTAAACATATTCTATGCTTATACCCTCCTTTGAAAGGCAGAAAATGGCCTTGTTGAGTCCGCCGGGCTTATCGGGAACGGCGGCGGCAATGACATCGGTCACAGAGTAGGTAAAGCCGTTTTCGTCAAGGGCTTTTTCGGCCTTTTCGGTGTTGTTAACTATGACCCTTAAAATGCCGTAATCGGTGGTGTCGGCGATGCTCAGCGCCCTGATGTCCACATCGGCGTCTTTAAAAACGCCGGTTATGTCGCAAAGACGGCCGGATTTGTTTTCCACAAAAATCGAAAGCTGTTTTACTATCATAGTTCTCACTCCTATTTTAAGGTTAAATTGCGTTTGTCTATAACTCGCTTTGCCTTGCCCTCGCTGCGTTCGATGGATTTAGGGGGAACAAGATGAACCTTCGGTCCTATGCCGAGCATTGTGCGCATTGCCCCCTCGAGAGCCCGCTCCCTTTTTTGGGTGTTGGCCACAATGTCGGAGAATTGCTCGGGAGAAAGCTCGACATAAATGTCTAAAGTGTCGCTGTTGTGCTCTCGGTCGACCACAATTTGATAATTGGGGGGATAGCCCTCGTTGAGCAGTACCGTTTCGATTTGGGAGGGGAACACATTGACTCCGCGGATTATCATCATGTCGTCGCTTCTGCCCATGGGCTTGCACATCTTTATGAGGGTGCGTCCGCAGGAGCATTTATTGCGGGAAAGAATGCAAATGTCGCGGGTGCGGTAGCGGAGCAGGGGAAAGGCCTCCTTGTCGAGAGAGGTGAAAACAAGCTCGCCCTTTTGCCCCTCCGGAAGCACCTCGCCGGTGTCGGGGTCGATTATCTCGGCGTAAAAATGATCCTCGTTAATGTGCATGCCTGTCTGCGCCTCACATTCAAAGGAAACGCCGGGGCCGCTTGTTTCGGTCAGACCGTATATATCGAAGGCCTTTATGCCGAGACTTTTTTCAATGCTTTTTCTCATTTCCTCACTCCAGGGCTCGGCGCCGAAAATGCCTGCCTTGAGCTTGTTGTCCTCCGGCTTATATCCCTTTTCGGCCAGCGTTTCGCCGATGTAGGCTGCGTAGGAGGGGGTGCAGCAGAGAATTGTAGCGTTAAGATCCATCATAAACTGTATCTGCCGCTCGGTATTTCCCGACGACATGGGAAGGGTCAGACAGCCCACCTTATGAGAGCCGCCGTTAAGCCCTGCGCCGCCGGTGAAAAGACCGTATCCGTATGCCACCTGGCACACATCGCCCTTTGTACCGCCTGCGGCCACAATGGCTCTTGCACAGCAGTCCTCCCAAAGGTCGACATCCTTTTGCGTATAAAATGCCACAACCCGCTTTCCGGTTGTGCCCGAGGTCGACTGAATTCTTACGCAGTTTTTAAGGTCGGTTCCGAGAAGTCCGTAGGGGTATGCCGCCCTGAGGTCGGCCTTTGAAAGAAAAGGGAGCTTTTTAATGTCGTCGACTCCCTTAATGTCGTCGGGTGTAACGCCCGCACTGTCCATAAGATTTCTGTAATACCGCACATTTTCATAAACATGCTTTACCTGTTTAACGATTTTTTCGTCCTGAATTTTTTTGATCTGCTCTGCGGGAGCAGTTTCAATTTCGGGCTGATAGTAGTTTGCCATTGTGTTTGCTCCTATTCGTGAGAGTATCCGAGATCGAATGCCTTGAGGTTTATGTCGAGGAATTTTTCGGGAACGACCGCCCTGATGGCTTTTTCCCAAACATCCCGTCCGATGTCGGTGTGCTTGGCGCATACTCCCATTAATACCAGGTTGACAGCTTTTGATGTGCCGGCCTTGTTGGCAAGCTCAAGAGCGTCTACCGCACGGAGCTTTACCCCTGCATCCTCAATTTGAGAAAGAATGCCCTCGGGATATTCGGCATTTCCGGTTATGACCGGCATGGGATCGATCTTCTGGGTGTTGGTGACGACCACGCCGCCCTGTTTGAGGTAGGGAAGCCACCTTGCGGCCTCGAGCTGTTCGAAGGAGATTATCATGTCGGCCTCGGAAAGCTCGATAATGGGGGAATATACCTTTTCTCCGTATTTGACATATGTGACCACCGATCCGCCCCGCTGGCTCATTCCATGAACCTCCGAGACCTTGACATCAAAGCCGCTGTCACACAAAACCTTTCCGAGAAGTCGGCTGGAAAGAAGCGTTCCCTGTCCGCCCACGCCGACGATCATAATACTTTTAACAGACATTAGTTTGTCCCTCCTTGCTTTTCAATTGCGTCGAATTTGCAAAGCTGAGAACATACATCGCAGCCCACGCAAAGTGTCTCGTCGATGTGCGCCTTGCGGTTTTTAATGCTGATGGAGGGGCATCCGATGGACATGCAGGCCTTACAGCCCCTGCACTTGTCCTCGTTTACCTTGAGGGGAGGGAAGTGCTTGACATATTTAAGCAGGGCACAGGGTCGGCGGCTGATTACCAGCGACGGCTCCTCCTTTTCAAGCTCCTCGGCAATGACCTTTTTGCTGTTTTCAAGGTCGTTGGGATCGATCACCCTGACGCTTTCTATTCCCACGGCCTTTGCAAGGGCTTCGAGGTTTACCGCAACGGTGGGATCGCCCTTAATGGTTTTGCCGGTGGTGGGATTTTGCTGGTGTCCGGTCATGCCCGTTATGCTGTTGTCGAGAATGATGACGGTGGAAATGCCCTTGTTGTATGCGATGTTTATAAGACCGGTAACGCCCGAATGAATAAAGGTGGAATCGCCGATGACCGCCACCGATTTTTTGGCGGTTTTGTCGTCGTTTGCTTTGTTGAAGCCGTGGAGGGAGGAAACGCTTGCGCCCATGCAAACGCAGGTGTCGACCTGAGAAAGGGGAGCGAGCGCCCCGAGGGTATAGCATCCTATGTCTCCGCTGACATATACATTAAGCTTTTTAAGAGCATAGTACAGTCCTCGGTGGGGGCAGCCGGGACAAAGTACCGGCGGACGGACGGGAATGTCGGCTTTAAGGGAAATACTTTCGGTCTTTTGGCCGAGTATTGCCTCCTTAACAATGCTTTGAGAATATTCTCCGCACATCGAGAATATGTCCTTTCCCGTTACCTCAAGGCCGAGCATTTTGCATCTTTCCTCTATAACCGGGTCAAGCTCCTCGACCACATAAAGCTTTTTGACCTTTTTGGCAAAGTCGAGAATGAGATTATCGGGCAGGGGGTTGGTAAGACCCAGTTTAAGCACGCTGACATTTTCACCCAGCGCCTCTTTAACATATTGATAGGATATTCCCGAGGTTATAACGCCGATGTCGGTGCCTGCCATTTCGACGCGGTTAAAGGGGCAGCTTTCGCCGTACTGCGCCAGCTCCTTCATGCGCTTTTCCACGAAAACGTGGCGACCCTTCGCCATTGCGGGCATCATAACATTTTTCTGAACATTCTTTTCATAGGGCTTTTGCTCGGGAACGACCCGATCGCAAAGCTCCACAAGGCTTCTCGAATGGGCGACTCTGGTGGTGAGTCTTAAGATTACCGGGGTGTCGAATTTTTCGGAAAGCTCAAAGGCGTATTTTACAAAATCGCGGCATTCCTCCGAATCGGAAGGCTCGACCACAGGCACCTTGGCGGCAATGGCATGGCGGCGGGTGTCCTGCTCGTTTTGGGAGCTGAACATGCCGGGATCGTCGGCCACTCCCACCACAAGACCTCCGTTAACACCGATATAAGAAGCGGTATAGAGAGGATCTGCGGCAACATTGAGCCCCACATGCTTCATGGCGCAAAATGCGCGTCTGCCGGCAAACGATGCGCCGACGGCCACCTCGCAGGCCACCTTTTCGTTGGGAGCCCATTCGGTATATATTTCGTCATATTTTGCGGCTTGCTCGGTTATCTCGGTGCTCGGTGTGCCGGGGTAGCTTGAAACCACCTTACATCCCGCTTCAAAAAGGCCGCGAGCCACCGCGGCATTTCCGATAAGCAGTTCTTTCATAATATCAATCCTTTAAAAGAGATTTTTCGACCTTATTTTACTCTTTTTTGCCCCGCAAGTCAACCACGCGGACGGCTTTTCCCTGAAATCTTTCGATGGTTTTGGGCTGAACGAGGGATACCTTTGCCTCAAGCCCCAGCACCGATTTAAGATTGTCTTTTATCTTGTTGTGAAGCCTTTCAAGACCCGAGAAGCTTTCGAGAATTTTTCCGTCGACAAGCTCGACCCTTACCTCTAAGGTGTCGGCAAAGCCTTCACGCCGCACAACCAGCTGATAGTGGGGGCTGACCTCTTCCATTCCCACAAGCACGCTTTCAACCTGGGAGGGGAATACATTGACTCCGCGTATCTTTAACATGTCGTCGCTTCTGCCCTTTACCTTGGCCATCCTCGCAGTGGTACGGCCGCATTTGCAGGGCTCGTATGTAATTTCGGAGATGTCCTTTGTGCGGTAGCGAAGCAGGGGAATACCCTCCTTAATGAGGGTGGTAACGACTATCTCACCGGTTTCCCCCTCGCCGATGGGCTCGAGAGTGTCGCGGTCGATAACCTCGAAAAGGAACATGTCCTCGTTGATATGCTGGCCGACTCTTTCCCGACATTCTCCCGAAAGACCGGGGCCCATAAGCTCGGACATACCGTAGTTGTCGGTTACGAACATCCCCCAGTTTTTCTCGATCTGATCGCGCATTTCGGGGGTGCAGCCCTCGCTGCCCAAAAGGCCGAGAGAAAGGTGATAGTCGCTCATGGGAAACTCAAGCTCCTTGGCCGATTCCGAAAGATAAAGGGCATAGGAGGGGGTTGCAACAAGGGCGGTTGTGCAAAAATCCCGCATAAACATAAGCTGCTTTTGGGTGTTGCCCGCAGATGTGGGAACCACCGAGGCACCTATTTTTTCAAGGCCGTAATGAAGTCCCAAGGCTCCCGTAAACATGCCGTATCCGAAGCATATCTGAACAATGTCGTCGGAGGTGGCTCCTGCGGCGGTGACTATTCTGGCAATGGCCTCCGCCCAGTTTGCAAGGTCGTTTTTGGTATATCCGACAACGGTGGGCTTGCCGGTTGTGCCCGAGGAGGCGTGTATTCGCACAATGTCCTTCTGCGGCACGGCAAAAAGGCCGAAGGGATAGTTGTCCCGCAGATCGGTTTTGGTGGTGTAGGGAATGTACTGAATGTCCTTCAGACATTTTATCTTATCGCCGGTTATTCCGAGAGGGGTTAAGCGGTCGTGATAGAATTTAACATTGTTGATGCAATAATCCACCGTCCATTTAAGACGCTCGAGCTGAAGGGCTTCGATGTCGGCGCGCTTCATTGTCTCGGCTTGCCTGTTCCATATGTTTGACATTGTTTTTTCCTCCGTTTTGGCCGTTTTGGCCTTTACTTTAGATTTTATGTTATATGTTATTTTTCTTTATACTTTTATTTTTACGCCTTAACCTCGCCGTCGTGGGAGCGATCGACCTGTCCGTTATAGAAATATTCAGTGTCGCATTTTTCAAGATTTTGCGGGGTCAAAAGGCTTACGGCAAAGCATACGACAAGCGATACCGCCATTGCTATACAGGCGAAAAGAGGTCCCTTACCTGCGAGATCGGAAAAGATTTTTAAAGCCCCTTCGGCACTTTGCGGACTGCCCGCCGCAAGCAGCACGCACTTTGAAAATGCGGGCACGACGGCAATGGCAAAGCCCGACGCAACCGATGCAAACGCACCGATGCGGTTTATCTTTTTGCAGTAGAGGGGGAGAAGATATGCTGCCATAAACGAGCCGGAAATTATACCCCAGGAATAGCTCATCATATCGAGAATGGGAGTGTCGGTGTTGGCCACAACAAAGGAGCAGACCACAAAGAGGAAGCAAACCGCCTTAATGAGAATTTTAAGGTTTTTATCGGATATGCTTTTGTCGAATTTTTCCTTGATTATGTCGAGAGAAAATATCGAGCCGGCGGTCAGCGAGATGGATGCAAGGGTCGAAACCGAGGCCGATATGAGCAGCACCAGTATTACCCCCAGAAGCACCGACGGCAGACTTGCCGATTTAAGCATGTTGGGAACGATATAATCCTGTCCGCCCTCGGGCATTTTGTCGAAAAACATATGTCCGAGACTGCCGATGAAATATCCGCCGCCCGAAACCAGCAGGGCGAAAAATGTCGAAATGACAATACCTTTTTTGGCCTGGTCGTCGTTTTTAATGCCGAAATACTTCTGCACCATCTGCGGCAGTCCCCAGGTTCCGAAGCTGGTCATAAGCACGGTGGCCATAAGCGAGACCCACTGGGAGGAGGAAAGGGAGGGGAATCCGCCGTTTTCGGCAAACTCGGCAATGCCCCTTGCGCCGCCCACCTTATCGCAGCGAATGACGAAAAATATCATGAGCGCCACGCCGAACATCATAATGATGCCCTGAACGAAATCGGCTCTCACCTGAGCCATATATCCTCCGAAAACAAGCAAAAGCGCCGCAACGGCCGCTATTATTATCATACAGGTCATTTCGGGAATGTCAAGCACAACATTGCAGACGCTTGCAAGTCCCTTGTAAACCGAGGCGGAATAGGGAACGAGAAAGATAAACATAATGACCGAAGAAAAGGTTCTCAGTCCCTTGGAGCTGTATCTCAGCTCGAAAAACTGGGGCATTGATTTTATTTTAAGGCGATAGGAAACATCGCGAGTCCTGCGGGCGAGCAGCTTCCAGGCAAGATATGAGCCGAAAACGGCGTTTCCCAGTCCCGCAAGCACCCCGTAAAGGCTGAAATTCCAACCCGTTGCACCGGCGTATCCCACAAACATAACGGCAGAAAAATAGGCCGTGCCGTAGCTCAGAGCCGAAAGCCATGCTCCCGCGCACCGCCCGCCGACCGTTAAATCGGAGGCTCTTGTGACCTTTTTGGCCGAGACCGCCGAAACAACCGCCATAAGCACAATGTATGCCGCAACGGTAATTGCGATAACTGTTTTTTGATTCATAAGCTCACCTGAAAAAATAAATTTGCTTTAACGAGTTAAAGCTTTAAAACGATTAATCGCTAAAGTAATCTAATAATACATTATTTGAATGTAAAAATCAAGTGTTTTTACAAATAATCGGGAAAATAAAAGGACAAAGGCGTCTGCCGTCCGTTTTTGCGTGATTTGCCTTGTTAAAGAAAAACGCCCCCGAGAGGTTTTTGCCTCGGGAGCGCGTTTAAGCAATGGGCTGATATGTCGAAAATCAATAGTAAACATATTGACCGGCAGGATATGATGTGATTTTTTTGACAGAATACTGAAGCATCTGAAGAGCGTCGGCCGCACCGGTCGAGCCGTTTCCGTCAACATCTCCCGCCTTTATCTGCTCGGGGGTCAGGGTCAGCGCCGAAACGACATATTTAAGGGTCATGAGAGCGTCGATCGCATTGGTTTTTCCGTCAAAATTAATGTCGCCGGTAAGGAACTGCCTGCTTGCCTGTGCCGAAACGAGCACGCGGTCGGAGGGCATTATAAAGGAAAAACTGTTGCCCGTTTTTGTTACCGAAACGCTTGTTCCGTAGGTCGTTCCGATGGTTTTAACCCTTGCATCGCCCACCTGTCCGCCGATTACCGAGGGGGTAAATGTTACCGTGTCGCCCGCCTTGTAATAGCCTTGGGGAAGGTTGATGCTGAGGTTTGGGTTGGCGGTGTCGGCCACGGTCTCGTAAACCTTGCCGTCCCAGCCCATAAGGGTGCGAATATATGCCGCAAGGTTAAGCCCCAGAATTTTGTGATATTTCTGGAGCGCGTGACCTGCGGGGGCGCCGTTGCTCGTGTCGGTGTTGAGATAGCTTGAAACATCGGGATCGCCCGATTGACTGACCGCCCGTCGGACATAATCGTACCAGTCGGAATAGCCCCCGCAAAGAGAAAGCACACAGATTATCTTGGCGCGAGGATTTTTGCTTCTTACCTGCTTTATCATTTTGACGAGGTTTGATATATAGGTGTTCGATGCGGCTCCGCCGTCGCGGTCGTTGTCGCCGAGATGAATTATAACCACATCGGAGCCGCCCTCGAAATCGTATTCGGAGGTAACGCCGTTATAGGCGTCGGTTTGAAGATATTTGTCGAGCAGGGTACCTTCGGCAACGCCGGGGGTTACGGTTGCACCGCTGTGGCCGCAGATAGAGTAATCGGCGGCAAGCTCCTCGGCGCAGTAAGCACCGAAGGACAGGGTGGCGTCCTGTTCATACCAGTGGTAATCGCTGCTTTGGCTTGACATTGCCATGTTGCCGAAGCCGGTGACATTCGAGTCGCCGACTATTTCGATTTTGCGGGAGGATTTTGCGGGAGCGTCGCAGAAATAACCGTCGGTTAAAAGGTCGTTTACCCAAATGTTTGAAGAGCGGTCGGGCTCGGCGCGCTTTAAAAGGGTAACGGTGTGATAGCCCTCGGCAAGTCCCGAAACGACGGTGTATGTGCGTTTGCCGTTTGAGAGGGAAATGTGGGGACAGCCTGCGTTGTAGTCAGCTCGGGCGGCGGCGTAATTCGACGACTCGGTGTTGAAGTAATATTGATTTTTGTTTTTGTCCGTATACACGTTGAGGGTGCCGCTTGTGCCGTCGGCGGTCATTGTGGCCGTAAGCTCGGTGCCGTAAAATCTTACCGAGTAACCCGCGGCCGACCATGTCAGGCAAAGGGCGGTGTCATTGTAATAGCTGCGCCCCTTTTTGGCGACATAGCTTCGGTCGGAGGAATTGCTCATCGAAAGGAAGCTTTTGTTTTCGGCGGCGGCAGAGGTCCCCGTGCCGAAAACGAAAAGCGAAAAAATCAGCGAAAATGCTGTAAAAATTGAAATCGGCTTTTTCATTTTACCTCTCCTTATTTGTCTTCCGTATGCCAAAATATTATAATACAATTTATTCTATTTGTAAAGAATTTTTATAATATTGCAAAGGAAAATATTTTTTATGTCAAAAGTTTTTCTTTTAAGAAAGATACCTAAGGCCGCGAGCGGTTAAGGCTTTTGGGCTTGTGCATTGACGGGGGTTTTTTGTTGCAAGAAATTTTACTACCCCTCAGTCTCGGCGGGAGCGCCACGGCGTAGATAAGGCTTTCAGAAGTGTTCTTT